>JAEUJG010000412.1 GCA_016794765.1 Spirochaetaceae bacterium
CCACGGGGGGCGCCCACCCTGGCATGCCCCGGGCGGGCGGGGGCGTGCGCCGCCAAAACCCCCCACGCACGGTTGGTCGTTTTTGCCCGCGCCACCCGTCGTCCCGCCGCTCCCCGGAGCGTGCTTCGCCGGGCATTGGCCAACCACGCCGCGCCGTTTCGCGGCGGGCGCTTCCCGCCGCCCTCCGCGGGAACGGGGAGCGGCAGGCACGCGGCTCCCCCTCGGCCGAGCCTCCTCGGCGCTCCGCGCCTGCGGGGTCTCGGCCTGCCCCCACTTCTTTAGCGCGGCCGTTTGGATGGGGGCAGATCCCCCATACCCCCTCGCGGCGCTCATCGAATCGCGCCTGAGTCCCTCGCTCAGGCCTCCTTTAGGCGGCGCTTCGCGCGCCTGAGCGGTGGCCTCCGCTACCCCCACTTATCCCTCCGTGGCTCCGTGGTGAATGGGTAAAGGCCTCCCTCAGCGCGAGGCTTCCAGCCGCTTGCCGTTCGGCGCGCGGGGAGGGAAGTAGCGTTCCTCCACCCAGGTTTTCCAGCCCGCCTCGAAGGCGGCCTCCGTCAGGCCGAGTGAGGCGCCAAGGTCGCCGCCGTTCCGGACGAGCTCCAGGACCTTCGGCATGCCCCAGGTTTCCTTGAGGTAGGCGAGGAGGAGGTAGCCCACCTCGTAGATCGAGCCGCGGTCGTCGTTGAAGTCCTCGCCGAGTTCGGCGAGGGTGGGGTAGTCGCCCGCGGCCAGGTAGTCGAGGCGCCGCGGATCCTTGAACTCGCCGTTTTCGTAGAGGGCCAAGGCCTCCCAGAGCCAGCGCGGGCGGTTCGTGAAGCGGCGGTTCTGGAGGAGAGAGACCGTGTGCGCGTATTCGTGCGTCGCGATTTCGGGCGCGTCGGCGACGTTGAGGAGCTCGAGGCGGTAGGGGCCGACGATGCTGCCGGTGGAGCCCGAATAGGCCGCGCCGATGGTGGCCGCCTGCGAGTTTTCGTAGTCCCGCGCGTAGCCCCAGAGGTGGACCGTCCTCGTGCCGAGCCTGTCCGCCTCGACGCCGAGGTCCGCGGCGATGCGCGCGGCGTTCGCCTCGAGCCGCTGCAGGACCGCCTCGCCGTCGCTCTTCGGGACGCCGTCGTGGAGGATGAGGGTGAAGCCGCTCCCCGAAAGGCGCCGCTCCGCGCCCCGAGCCGGGCGCCCCGCCCCGCAGGCGGCGAGCGCCGCGAGTGACGCCGTGAGCGCAGCCGCCAGGAGCAAGCCCGGCGCGGGCCCGGCGATCACGCCCTTGCGGATGACACGCGGCATCGTTCCCCCTTGCCTCCCTTTCGGGCGCCCCGGGCCGCCCTTCGGATGAACTTCATCCTAAGGGCACCGGCGCCGCGGGCGCAAGGGCGGAGAGCGGCGGGACGCTTCGCCTTGACCCCGGCGAGCCTTCGCGGCTATCGTGGCCCGAGCCGCACAAGCCCGACTTCCAGGAGCGCCTCCGATGGACATCGCTTTTTCCTACGACCTCGACTGGGACGACTACCTCGATTCCCAGATGACCCACAACCGCCATTCGGAGGCGGTCAAGCGCGGCATCCGGAAGACGAGGACCGGCATGCTGAGTTTCTACGTCTTCGTCCTCCTCGTCCTCTACCCGGCGCTGGCTTCCCCCGTTCGGGCGATCGTCCTTTGCGCGGTCTTCGCGCTCGGCGCCGCGCACATCGCCCTCGTCCCCAAGCTCTACGAGCTCAGGGTCGCGCGCCTGTCGCGAAGGCTCATCAAGCGCGCGAGCTCGGACAAGGCGATCGGGCCCAAGAAGCTCGTCGTCAAGGACGGGCAGGTGAGCTGCAAGGCCAAGTCCGGGACGATCCGGATCGAGATCGCCGCGGTGACGGAGCTCCTCGAGTCCGAGCGGAACTTTTTCGTCTTCTTCGGCGAGGCCGCGCCCGTCATCTTCCCCAAGGAGGCGGAGGGGGACCGGGAAGGGCCGAGGAGCGTCTTCGAGCTGCTCAAGGAACAAAAGGCCGCGTACGAGGCCGAGGCCGATACCAAGGCCGAAGCCGGGTCCGCCCCGGTCTAGCCGCCGGCGGCGTTTGGGCGGTCGGCGGGGGAGCCTTGGTTCTTCCTCCCTCAACCCGTATCGGCGATTCGCAGGAAATCGGCCAGAGAGCCGGCGAAAAAGAGCTCCGCGCGGGCCTTCATGAGGATGCGCTCCGCGGCCAGGCGCTCGTAGGTCGCCGCCCGCCCGCCGCCGCGCGCCTCCCGGGCCACGCGGTCCGCCAGCGCCTCGTGCTCCGCCAAGCGTTTCCGCCTCAGCTCGAGGAGGGCCACCGCGCGGCGGGCGGGCAGGGCGCGCAGGCAGGCCACCGCGATGTTGAGCGGGTTCCGGTAGGTGCGGGGCTCGGCCAGCTCGGCGGAGAGCGTCTCCTCGAAGCTTCGTCGCCCCGCCTTCGTGATCGCGTAGAACTTGCGGTTTCGGCGCCGTTTCTTCTCCCCGTAGCGCGCGACGAGGCCTTCCTCGGCCAACCGCGCCAGCGCGCGGTAGACGCTGCCGTGCGTGACGCTTTCCCAGGAGACGATGCCGGCGCCCGTGAAGCGCCGCGCGAGCTCGAGGCCATAGGTCACGCCGCCGCGGTAGAGTTCCGCCAGGATGAAGGTCTTGAGGGACATGGGCCGCTCCGGCGCCGGGAACGGTGGAGCTGCCTGCCGGCGCCAATTCCAGCTGCCTTGTAGTCTAGGTCCGGAGCGCCGCGGCGGCAATAGGGCTGTTGCGCCTATGCGCAACTCGCTTTCCGGCCTTCCGCGGCGACCGGCGCCGGGCTTCGGGGCGGCGGAGGCGGCGATCGGCGGGTCAGGGCCTGGAGCAGAGGGCGAAGTAGTGGCAGCCGAAGCCGTCTTCGAAGAGGTCGTAGGTGTGGCGGAGCTTTTCGACGCGGAAGCCCGCGACGGCCAGGACCTTCCGCAGGCTCGCCTCGTCCGAGTAGTAGTGGGGGATCTCGACCTCGGGCCCTTCGGTCTTGAGGATGGTGTTGTCGTCCAGGCGGGGATGCCGGCCCGAGGCGAAGCTCGGGCTTTCCTTGGAACAGAAGGTCGCGTAGAGCTCGCCGCCGGGGCGGACCACGCGGCCCATCTCCGCCAGGATGCCGCCGATGCCGGCGGAATCGGTGTGCGAGACGACGTGGTAGGCGAAGAGGCAGTCGAAGGCGCCGTCGGGGAAGGGTAGGGCCGCCATGTCGCAGACGGCCGTCTTCAGGGACAGGCCCCGCGCCGCGGCCTTTTCTTCGGTCTTGGCGACGGCGAGGGGCGAGAGGTCGACGGCCGCCACCTCGAAGCCTCGCTCCGCGAAGAGGACGGCGTTGCGCCCGAGGCCGCAGCCCAGGTCGAGGACGCGGCGGAAGCCCTTCGCCGCCCAACGCGCCGCGGGGTAGTAGAGGTCCTCGGCGGCCTCCTCCCAGACGGGATCGGTGGACAGCTCCCAGCTCCAGGCCTTGGGGCCCGGGGAGGGGGTCGTCGCCCGGGAGGGCGCCGCGCCGGCCGGGGCGCCGGCTGCGCCCGACCCAGCTTCGATGCCGCCCAACGCGTCCCTCCGCCTACTTGCCGCCGAGCTCGAGGATGAGCTCGACCTCGCCGCGGGAAACCTTCACCGCGCGGGCGATCTCGTCGGCGCTCCAGCCCTGGCGGGCCAGCTTGCGCACGGTTTCCTGGATGGACGAGGGCGGGGCGCCGCGGTCGCGCTTGGCGCCGCCCTCCTCCTTGAGGAGGGTGGAGAGGAGCTTGAGCTGCTCCTGGGCCTGGCGGTTGACCTCCTCGAGGCGGGTCTCCGCGCGCGCGAGCCACTCGCGGGCCTTCTGCGCCTCGGCGATGCGTTTCTCCGCGTCGGCGAGGACGCCGTCCAGCTCGCCGAGCTTGCGGGCGGCCTCGTCGGCGCGCTCCTTGCCGGCGGAGAGTTCGTCCACGGTCTTCTTGATCTCGAGGACGCGCTCGGGCAGGCGCTTGAGCTCCGCGCCGATGAGGCCCGCGGCCTTCTCCAGGTTCTGGATCGACTGGAAATTCTTGTCCACGGCGTCCGCGGTCGCGTCCAGGATCTCGGCCTTCTTCTCGAGGCGCTCGTACTTCGCCTCGGTCTCGCCGGAGAGTTCGAGGAGGCGGCGGATCTTGGCCTGGGCCTCGGCGAGCGCGTCGCTCTGGCCAGTGACCTCCTCCACCTTGCGGTCCACGCCCTGCGACACCTGCGCGAGGCGGGCGAAGTCCTCCTCCAAGGCGTCCACGCGGCGCTTCTCCGCCAGGAAGCGGGTCACCTTCTGGTTGACCTCGTCCTCCAGGCGCTTCACGCGGCCGAGCTGGTTCTCGATCTCGGCGATCTCCGCCTTGCGGGAGTCGAGGCGGGCCAGGTCGCCCTTCATCGTCTCTATGGAGGCGCCCAGCTTCTCCTTGAGCTCGTCGGCGCGCTCGAAGACCTTGGTCTGGGCGACGAAGGCCTTCTGCTCCTTGTCGATCTCCGCCAGGACCTGGGCGAGGCGCGCGGCCTCCGCCTCCACCTTGCCGAGGGACTGGGCGCGGCTCGTCTCGATCTTGAGGACGATGTCCTCCGCGGCGGAGCGGAAGTCGCGGAGGCGGCTCTCGGTCTCCGCCTCGATTTCGCGGCGGCGGCGCTCCACGTCGGCGGCGAGGTTCTCGTAGCCGCGGGAGAAGCCGTCGAGGGCGGTGGCGATGCGCGAGGAGAGGTCCTGGCGGAGCTCCGCGGTGCGGTCCGCGAGGCCGGAGAGCTCCTTGCCGAGGCGGTCGCGCTCGGCCTGGGCCTGGACCAGGTAGGAGTCGCGCTGCTTTTCGTAGTCGCCGCGGTAGCTCTGCGCGAGGCCCTCGGCGTTGGCCTTGAAGGCCTCGAACTCGGCGCGCACGCGGCGCTCGGACTCGGCGACGGCGGCGGAGAAGTCGCGCTCGAAGGCGGCCGCGGCGGCCTGGACGGCGGCGCGGGTCTCGGCCACGCGGGTCTCCTCGGCGCCGACGGCGGCGTCCAGGGCGGAGAGGCGCTCCTCGAGACCGCGCTCGGCGGCCTTGACGCGGGCCTCGGCGTCGAGGCCGAAGCGGGAGAGCTCGCCCTGGAGGTGGGCCTCCGCGGTCTTGCGCGCGTCGGCGGCGTCCTGGCGGACGCTCTCCTTGAGCGCGGCCAGGGCCTCCTGGGCCATGCCGGCCTGGGCGGCGATGCCGTCCTGCACGGCGGAGGCGCGGTCGCGCATCGTCTCGAGCTGTTCGAGGACGCGGCCCTGGGTCTCCGCCATGCGGGCGCGGAGCTCCTCGAGGCTCGCCTTCTCGGCGGCGGCGCGCTCCTCCGCGGAGCGGGCGGCGAGCTCCTCGAGGGAACGGTCGAGCTCGGCCTTCCAGGACTCGAGGCGGGCGTCCACGGCTTCGCTGCGGGTCTTGAGGCCGGCGAAGAAGTCGTCCTCGA
>JAEUJG010000437.1 GCA_016794765.1 Spirochaetaceae bacterium
AAGACGAAAACCTGGACGCGACCTTGGCACGGGCCGACGCCGCGCTCTACGAGGGGAAACGAGGCGGCCGGAACCGCGTCGCGGCGCGCGGGGAGTAGGCGAGCTCCATCCCGGCCGCCTTGCCTCGCCGCGGCGTCGGCCAACCGCGGCGAAGGTAGGCTGTCCACGCCAGCCAGGGCAAGGATGTATCGGCGGCGGGGAGCCGCCACCGGCAGGTCACTCGGCTTCCAGCAGTTTGGTCCGTTCCCCTATCCCCATGAAGATCGGCTGAGCGATCTCTTCGGGGAATCCCCGCGGCAAGACCGCGGATAGTTCCGCCACGGCCTTGGGAATGCCCACAACCCGCCTTTCCATCGCTCCGTCGATCGCTTCTCCCATCCCGCAACGTCGCGCGGTCTCCCGGAGATGACGCGGACCTGTCTTGCTCTACTCGTAATGCCGGTTCTCTCCGAAGAACGCCATCGCCAACTTCGGTTTCTCGGGAGGCAACAGTCCCGAGCCATGACCCAGGACAGGGTAGGCGGACATGATGTCATACAGTGGCGTTAGCCGAAATCGTCCTCCTCGCTCGATGAAGACGGAGAAGTTCTTGGCATGGCCGTCAGGAAGGCTTCCCGGTCCTTGGCCGCGTCCCGCGAACCAAGGAGGAGGCGCATGACCCAAGACCCGCGCGAAGCCACCAAGATCGATGAGTGGATTTGCGCCTCGAACCAGCGCGGCGCGCGCGCTCCGCTTCGATGCCCGTCTCCGGCTCGTATCGAGAATGGTGGCTGTATTGATTTTGCCGGGGACGGGCATCGCCCCTCCGCTCGCGAACGTCCTGTTCGCTCGCTCAGGGGCCGGCTCCGGCTCGTATCGAGAATGCTGGCTGTATTGATTATGCCGGGGACGGGCATCGAACCCGCACGCCGCTTGCGCGGCAAGGGATTTTAAGTCCCTGGTGTCTACCGATTCCACCACCCCGGCGCCGCGTTCGGTGTGTCCGGCGCGTTCATACAATACGATCCGACGTGGCGAGCGTCAATGACCGGCGCAGGGCCAGCCCGTGACCGGCTTGATGTAAAACTATATTGCGCATAGAATGAATGCTCGTACGTTTATTCTGACGTGAAGGAGACGAACGTGTCGAAAAAGATCCTGCTTCTGTTCTGTGCCCTCGCGACGACCGGGGCCTTGGCTTTCGCCGAGCTGACCATCCGCATCGGTGCCGATGTCGAGGGACAGTATCGTTCCAAGCTCCAGAGCGCGGCCTGGCCGACCGACCCCGACAGCTACACCGACATGCGCCCGGGCTTCACGCTCGGCGCGGAGTACCTCTTCCCCGTCGCGAAGTTCCTCAAGGTGGGAGCCGGAGCCGAGTATCAGGTCGGAAGGCCCATCCAGGGCTCTGACGTGAATTCCGTATATGCCTTGCCCTCCTTCATCCCCCTCTACGGTGTCGCCAGGATGCCGCTCCAGGTGGAAGGGCTCAAGGTCATCCCGACGGCCCGGGTCGGTTACGGCTTCCATCTCGGCAACGAGGTCTACAAGCCGTCGACGGTGACCTTGGGCGGCGGCCTCTATTGGGCCGCCGGACTCGGCTTCGAGCTGACGCGCAATCTCTTCGTCGAGGGCGTCTATGGCGTCAATTCCGGCACCCGGACCACGACCGCCGGTCCCGTTTCGACGACGAGCGACGTCAAGCTTTCCAAGATCGAGCTCTCCCTCGGCTACAAGCTGGATATCTAGGCCCGAAGCGGTTCCCGCCGCTTTTCCTACGGACCCCCTCGGCGCTAGGATGGACGCCATGGACAGCGACTATCTTCTCGTCGGGGGCCGGCTCGTCCTGCCCGAGGCCGTGGTCGAGGGCGGTTCCCTTCTCGTGGAGGCAGGGCGAGTCGCCCGGCTGTTCGAGCCGGGGGCGGCCCTGCCCGCCGGCGTCCGGCGCGTCGACGCGGCGGGCGCCTGGGTGACGCCGGGCCTCATGGAATTCCACTTCCACGGCGCGGGCGGCATCGGCGTGGACGCCCTGGGCGCCGACGCGGACGAAGCCGCCGGCAACCTGCGTCGCCTCGCCGCCTTTCTCCGCGAACGCGGCGTGACGGCCTTCATGCCGACCATCGTCTCCGAGGAGTCGGCCGTCGAGAGGCTCGCCGCGGGGCTTGAGGTCGCGGGCTTCCCCTCGTGGACCGTTCCCGGCATCTACGTCGAGGGGCCTTTCGTCAATCCCGCCAAGCGCGGCGGCATCCCCCTCGAGTTCCTGCGCTCGCCCGATCCCGCGGTCTTCGAGCGCTTCCGCCTGGCGGCCCGCGGCCGGCTCCGGGTGATGACGATCGCTCCCGAGCTTCCGGGCGCCGAGGCGCTCTACGAAGGGTTCGCGGCCGCCGGCGTCCTCGCGGCCCTGGGCCATTCGGAGGCCGTCCTGGGCCGCTTCGCGGCGCCCCGCGCTCCCTTCGGCCTGACCCACCTCTTCAACGCGATGTCCCCCTTTTCCCACAAGGACGCGGGCCTCGCGATGCTGCCCTTCCTGGACGGCCGGCCCTTCGTGGAGCTCGTCTCGGACGGCGTCCACGTCAACGACGAAACCCTCGCGATATGCGCCCGCGCCTTCGGCGCCGGGCGGATCATCCTGGTCTCGGACGCGGCCTGCGCGGCGGGGCTGCCTTCGGGCGAATACGACTACTTCGGGAGGCGCATCGTCTCCGGCGAACGCGGCGTGCGCTACGCGGACACGGACGTGCTGATGGGCTCGAGGCGCTTCGGACCCGAGCTCCTGCGCAACTGGCTCCGCGCGACCGGGCGGCCCGTCCACGAGGCCGTGCGCGCGCTCTCGCTGACGCCCCGCCGGACCCTCGGCATCGACGACCGCGGCGCGATCGCGTCGGGGCAGGCCGCGGAGCTCGTCGTCTGGGAAGGGGAGTTCGAGGCGCCCCGGCTCGTGCTGGGGTCGGGCTAGAGGCTTTCCTTCTTGCGCCAGAGATGGTCGACGACGAAGCGCTCGCCCTTGCGGTCGCGGGCGCGGAGCAGGGCCAGGATCCGGTAATGCTCCTCCTGCGTCCTCGCGGCGCCTTCGCTCGACATGGAGCGGAGGAACATGTGCGAGGAGCGCAGGTTGAGGCGCTCGAACATGCTGACGAGGAGCTCGTTGCCGGCGAGGCGGACGAGGTCGTAGTGGAAGCGGTAGTGGAGCTCGGCGTAGCGCGCCATGTCGATGGAGGTCGAGGCGGTCACCGCGTCCATCTCGGCCAGGAGTCCCGCGAGCGCCTCCAGGCCCTCGTCGGGCGCCCGCTCCACGGCGAGGCGGAAGGCGAGGCCCTCGAGGTAGGCGCGGACCTCGAGAAGCTCCACGTAGTCCTTCGAGGTGGAGCGCCTGACGTAGGTGCCCGACTGGGGCCGCACCTCGATGAGGCCTTCGCTCTCGAGGCGCTTGAGCGATTCGCGGATCGGCGTGCGCGAGCAGCCGTATTCGCGGGCGAGCGCGTTTTCGGTGAGCTTCCGCCCCGGGTAGAACTCCTCGGTGAGGATGCGGCGCCGGATGCTTCCGTAGATGTCCTCGATCGCCGCGCCGGTCTCGGCGCGGTCGCGCTCGCCCGTATCTGCCATGCCTACCCCTTGTCCACCGGCGCCCCGGCCGCGACGGGTATCTTAACGACCGCCTTGCGGAGACCGCAAGGGGAGGGCGGCGCGACCCGCGGCTTGTGGGCGTCCTCGGGATAGAACACGAGGGCGTCGCCCGGCGAGGCGACGAAGGCGTGCGCGCGCGAGGCGCGGCTCGCGTAGAGGGCGGCGTCCTCGCCCTCGTCGTAGGGCCGGGTCACCTCGCAGTCCTCGATCCGCGCCGCCTCGAAGCCCTCGCTGCCCGAGACGCAGCACTGCAGGTCGATGAATCGGCGGTGCGATTCGAAGGGGAGCTCGCCGGCCGCGCCGAAGGGCGGCGACGAGACGATGAGGTCGAAGGGGCCGAGCTTGGATTTTCCCTCGGGTAGGGCGGCACCGCCGGCCGCCTCGGCCGCCAGGGCGGCGATGAGGAGGCGCGCGGCCTCGCGAACGCCTTCCGGCGCGGCGGGGTGCGCCGCGACGAGTTCGAGTCTGGCGGCGATCATGGTCGGTCTCCTTGCGGGGCCGCCTGGAGGGCCGCGAGCGTCCGCTCGCCG
>JAEUJG010000440.1 GCA_016794765.1 Spirochaetaceae bacterium
ACCGTCTCAAGGCTCAGGATGGCGCCGACCTCGCCGCCGATCCAGACGGGGGCGTCCAGCAGGGAGGCGATCCGGTGTTCCGCATAGTAGGAGGCCGGGAGCTCCCTGGTTCTCGGGTCGGCGAACACGTCGCTCGCCGAGATGAGTTCCCCGCGGAGGAGGGCGGAGGAATACGCGGGGAAGTCCGCCGAGCGGAGTTCTCCCTCGGACGCATGCGCATCCGTCGCGGAATCGAAGGCATCCTCGCAGCGGATGAGGCTGTTGTCGGAGTTGAAGCGCCAGAGGCTTGCCCTCCCAATCCCCGAGAGCCGCGCGTAGGCTTCGGTGAGGGCGCGGGCGGCCACGGTTCGCTCTCCGGCGAGGAGCTTGCCGCCGATGAGCAGGGAGAGGAGGCCGTCGCCCTGGCGTTGGAGCGCCTGTTCGCGGGCCTCGGCCTTTTCCGCGCTGTCGCGGCGCTCGACCTCCTTCCAGACCGCGTCCATGAGGAGGCTGAGCTGGAGGATGTCGGTTTCGTCGTAGGTTTGGGCCTTGTTGGCCGCGCCCACGACGGCGACGATCCGGTCCCGCGAAAAGACGGGGACCGTCAGGAAGCGGCGCAGGCGGACGTGGCCCGAAGGATAGCCTTTCTTGAGAGGGTTGTCCGCGCCGAAATCGTTGAGGAGGAGGGGCTTGCGTTGGCGCACCGCCTCGCCCCAGATGCCCGTCTTTTCGAGTTCGTAGCGGCTTTGCGGGTTCTGGACGAGGCACTCCTTCATCACGCCCTTGGACCAGGAATTGAGCGTGAACACTTCGGTCGCCTCGTCGTAAAAGTAGATATACCCGAACTCGCTTTCCGTGAGCTTTATCGCCTCGTCGAGGGCGTAGTCGAGGAATTCCTGGCGCGTCTCCGTCTTGGCTTGGAGGATGGAGAGGAGGCCCTTGAGCCGGGACTCCTCCTTGAAGATGGCCGTTTCCGCGCGCTTTCGTTCGGTGATTTCGATGAAGCTCGCGAGGATCTGGTCCCCGCTCGCCGAGGCGCTGACGAGGAAATCGCGAACCGCGCCGTCGGCGCAGGTGACGCGTTGCTCGACGGGGCCGAGGCTGCCGAAGCCCGGTTCCGCGAAGGTGGCTTCCCATTGACGCTCGAGCTCGGCGCGGACGGCGGGATCGGGATAGGCTTGTTGCCAGATCCCCGCGATCGTGGTCGCGTCCCGTTTCGAGTAGCCGAAGGTATCCTCGAAGCGGCGGTTGAAGTCGAGGACGGCGCCGAACCGGTCCACGATGGCGAGGGGGATCGGGGCGGCTTCGAAGAGGGCGGAAAAGCGGCGCTCGCTTTCGCGCCAACGGGCGGTGGCCCGCGCCATGCCCTCGACGATGGCGACGGTTTCCCGGAAGTGAAGCGCGGCTCCCGCCTCCCTGCCGCCCTCTCCCGGCTTGTCTTCCAGGCCGCCCGCGGCATACTCGACCGCCGACCGCAGGTCCCTGACGAGCCTGCGGGAAGTGAGGGCTGCGAGACCAAGGGCCAGGCCGCAGGCGGCCAAGGCGAGCAGGGAGGCGCCGACGAGGGACTGGCGGATGGCGGCGGCCGCCCAATCCGCGCGCCGTGAAAGGAGGAGGTACCAGCCGGTTTCCGGGATGAGGCGGGCTTCCGTTTCCATTTCCAAGCCCTCGGGCCGGCTCATATAGGACCAGGCGGCGCGTTCCGGGTCGCGGAGCCGGGATTCCACGAAGGCCAAGTCCTGCCAGCGGCGCTCGATGAGGTGTTGATCGAGGCTCATCATGTAGGCGCCGCCGGAATCGACGATCGCCAAGCCGCCCTTCGAATAGGCGGCGAGTTCGAGAATGCGGGCGGCGAGCCGTTCGAAGTCCAGGGTGGCCAGGATCATCGAGTTTCCGGCGGGGATGGCGAGGGAAATCTCCCGACGCCCTTCGGCGATGCCGGTGTGGATGTTGGACCAGGCTGGGCGGTTCGTCGCGCGGGCTGCCCGGAGCTCCTTGAGGCCGGACAGGTCAAGGCCGACTCCGGCGCCTCGGGCCGGGGTGCCGTGCGTGACGATGCCGCGGCTGTCGAGAATCCGAAGGGATTCGAAGGCGGCGGCGCCGAGATAGCTCGCCTCGAGGACTTGGCGCGGCAAGCCCTTGTCGGCGGGCCCGGATGGGGCCTGTTCGACCAGGTGGACCAGCGCCGCGAGGGTATCGACGGGGCGGTTGACGATGCCGCGGACCAGGGAAAGGCGCGAATCGGCCTCTTCCCGCACTTGGTCGCGGAGCCGCGACTCGGTGCCGGCCACGATGAGGATGAGGCTGGCGAGGTAGACGAGGACGCCGGTCGCCGCGACCAAGGCGGCGAGAACGCCGAGGGATCCGGTGATCGAGGGGCGTCGTCTCACGGGCCGTCTTTCCCTTCCACAGAACCCACGGCGACGAAGGCGCCCTTGGAGGGCTCCACCGTCATGATGAAGTAGGGCATGCTCGAGTCGCCCATCGCGTCCAGGGTGAAGACATATTGGAGCCCCGGGAACCGGGTCTTGGCGAGCATGGCTTTCTTGAGCTCCTTGGGTCCGTCCTTGCCCGCGGCCCTGAGCCCCTCGGCCAGGAAGCGGATCGTTTCGTAGGAGTAGATCGATCCCATGACGGGATCCTCGCCGAAGAGGGCTTTGTAGCGCGAGGTAAAGGCCAGGAAGTCGGCGGAGTCGTCGCCGGGATCGGTCGTGCTCGGGAGGAAGATGCGGTTGCCGAAGGCCCCCGCGTAGGAGAGGAGGTTCTGGTCCTGGGACCAGGGCGAGAGCAGGAGGATGCCGCCGAACCCGGCGGCCAGCAGGGCTTGGCCCGTCTTGGCCGCGTCGAGTCCCGGCGTGACGAGGAGGAGGGCGTCGACGCCGAGCCGCCGCGATTCCGCCGCGAGTTCCGCCTGGCTCCAGTCCACCGCCAGTTCCTTGGTCTCCGTGATAGTGACGGCCGGGGTTTCGGCGGAAAAGCCCTTTAGGAAGGCGCGGGCGTAGTCCTGGTTCTTGAGATCGATGGCGGCGAGAACTCTCCGGACGCCCCTGGCTTCGGCGAAGTGGCCGAGGGCCGCGCCGAAGGAATCGACGGACCCGGCGAAACGGAGGAAGTTGTCGTCGAGGCCGGTCCATCGGGGATCGGAGACGGAGTGGGAGAGGATCAGGAGATCCTTGTCCGCCGCCCAGGCGAGGGCGGGTGCGGCCGTCGCGCTCGTCGTGTAGATGATGACGAGCTTGACGCCTTGTCCGTAAAGCTCTTGGATGGCGGCCAGGGTGGCGTCTGCCTCACCCCGGTTGTCGCGGAGGAGGAGCTCGATCTTCCTTCCGAGGACGCCGCCGGAGTTGTTTGCTTCGGCGGTCGCCATCGAGGAGCCCCGCTGGACTTCGATGCCTTGGTTGCCCATCGGTCCCGTCATCGGGGCGATCAGGCCGACGCGGAGGGGCGGGCGGGCACAGGCGCTTGCGAGGAGGCAAAGGGCGAACAGCGGGAGAAGTGCCTGGGGGGCGCGCATGGGAGGCTCCTTTCCGCCTGGCGTGCTCGGGACGGACGGCCCCGGGCTCGAGGGTCAAAAGAGGAGGCCGGGCGCGCCGTGAAACCTAGGAAAAAGTATCAGTCCGACCGGAGCGCGCTGTCAAGCGCGAGGCGGGGGGCGAGGTCAGGGCAGGCCGGGCTGCCGGAGCGGTTCGGCGCTCTCGTTGTCCAAGGCGCGGATCGCCGGCTGGAAGAGGGGGATGAGGGAGACCGCCGCCGTAAGGAGTCCGCAAGCGACCAGGATGAGGCTCATCCCGGCGCCGGGTCCGGAGCCGACAATGGCGGCGAGGAGCGCCGGCGGGCGCGGCCCGCGCATAAGGGGCTCAAAGGCCAGATCGGCGAGGAGTCCGGCGGCGAGGGGCGCGATCGGCGTCGTGAACCAGCTGATGAGGCGGCGCGAGCTGAAGACGCGGCCCTGGAATTCCGGAGGGACGCGGCTCTGCCAGATGGCTTGGCTCGAGGCGTTGGCGATGGGGCCGAACAGCGCGCCGAGGACGGACATCGCAATCCAAAGCGGCATCGTGGCGGCGAGGCCGAAGCCGAGGGTGCCGAAGAGGCCGATGGCCAGGCAACCGAGAACTACCCCGTAGGTCCGGCGCTTGAAGCCGCCCCAGAGACTCATGACGATACCGCCGCCGACGGCGCCGAGGGCGCCGGCCGACTGGACGGAGGCCAGGGCCAAGGAGTCCTGCCCGGTCCTGGCGAGCACGAGGGGCGCGAGGAGGGAAAAGCCGATGGAGGAAAACAGGTTGACGCCGAGAAAGACGAGCTGGAGCCCGAGAAGCCCCGGCCGCTTGAAGATGTAGGCGAAGCCGAAGCCGGCTTCCTTGAGCAGTCCCGGCTTTTCTTTCTCGGTCTCCGTCGCCGGGGCGCGGGGCGGATTGGGGACGGCGACGAGGGCCAGGGCGCCGAGGGCGAGAAGGAAGGTTGCGAGGTCGATGGCGAGGATGCCCGTGAGCCCGAGGACGGGCAGGAGCGCGCCCGCCAAGAGCGGCGAGAGGATCCCCGGGCCCGACTCCATGAGGCTCATGAGTCCGTCGGCCCTGCCGTACTGTTCCTTGGGAACCATCAGGCTGATGGCGGCGGAATAGGCGGGCCACTGGAAGGTGTTGCCGATGCCGTTCAGCGCGGCCGCCGCGTAAAGGTGCCAAACCTCGAGGCGGCCGAGGGCGGAAAGGACCAGGACGCCGATCGTGCCGACGGCGGCGACGAGATCGCTCAGGGCCATCATGAGCCGGCGGTCGCCCCGGTCGACCATGACGCCGGCGAGAGGCGTCATGAGAAGGAAGGGGAGGAGGTAGGCGACCTGCATGAGGCCCATCGCCGTCGCGCTCCCGGTTTCCCGGTAGACGAAGAGCGTCAGGGCGAAGCCCGACATGCCGGAAGCGAGGACGGAGACTAGTTGGCCGATCCAGACGAGGAGGAAGCCGCGCATGCCCGAAACGCCGCGGGGGGACCTGTCTTGGTTTTGGGTGTTGGGTGTCATGGGAAAAGCCTAGGGTGCATCCGGCCGGGGCGCAAGGGAGAGATTGGTGTTAGGGCTCAGTCCAGGCGGCGGGAGGGGATGGTAGAGGATTAAGAAAAACACGAACAACACGAAGGAGAAAGGGGACACGAAGATATACCAAGGGGAAAAGAAGAGAGAGCAGGGTGAGGAGGAGATAAACACGAACAGCACGAAGGAGAATAAAGGACACGAAGGGACACTAAGGGGAGGAGGAGGGGGAGGAAAGAGAGGTGGGAGAGGCGGGAAGCGCGCCGGGGGGCGGCGCGCTTCCGGGTGAGTGGCGGGCGCCGCTAGAGGGCTTTCTTGAGGGCCTCCACGCGGTCGGTTTTCTCCCAGGAGAAGGAGTCGCGGCCGAAATGGCCGTAGGATGCGGTGGCCTTGTAGATGGGGCGCTTCAGGTCGAGCTCGCGGATGATGCCGCCGGGGCTGAGGTCGAAGACCTGCTTGATGGCGGCGGCGATGCGGTCCTCCGGCACGGTGCCGGTGCCGAAGGTTTCCACCATCACGGAGACGGGGAAGGGGACGCCGATGGCGTAGGCCAACTCGAGCTCGCAGCGCTCGGCGAGGCCGGCGGCGACGACGTTCTTGGCGACGTAGCGGGCCATGTAGGCGGCCGAGCGGTCGACCTTGGAGGGGTCCTTTCCGGAGAAGGCGCCGCCGCCGTGGCGGCCCATGCCGCCGTAGGTGTCGACGATGATCTTGCGGCCGGTGAGGCCGGTGTCGCCCATCGGGCCGCCGATGACGAAGCGGCCGGTCGGATTGACGAAGTACTTCACGTCCTTGATGTCGAGGCCGGTCGGTTCGATGATCGGGCGGATGACCTCCTCGATGATCGCGAAGCGGAGGGCCTCGTAGGGGATGTCGGGATCGTGCTGGTGGGAGACGACGACGGTGTCGACGCGCACGGGCTTGTGGCCGTCGTATTCGAGGGTGACCTGGCTCTTGCCGTCGGGGCGGAGCCAGGGGAGGCGCTTGGACTTGCGGAGCTCGGAGGCGCGCTCGAGGATGCGGTGCGCGTACATGATCGGCGCGGGCATGAGTTCGGGGGTCTCCCGGCAGGCGAAGCCGAACATCATGCCCTGGTCGCCCGCGCCCTGCTGGCCTTCGTATTCCTTGAGGCCGTGGCCGGCGACGCCTTGGTTGATGTCCGGGGACTGGGCGTGGATGGTGTTGAGGACGGCCATGGACTCGTAGTCGATGCCGTAGTCGGGGTTGGTGTAGCCGATGTCGTAGACGACGTCGCGGGCGAGCTTCTGGATGTCGACGTAGGTGCTCGTCGTGATTTCCCCGCCGATGAGGACCATGCCCGTGGTCGCGTAGCATTCGCAGGCGACGTGGGACTCGGGATCGTCGGCGAGGCAGGCGTCGAGGACGGCGTCCGAGACCTGGTCGCAGAGCTTGTCGGGATGGCCTTCGCCGACGGATTCGGAGGTGAAGAGGGAACGTTTGTCTTTCATGCAAGTCTCCTTGCGCGAGGGGAGGCGCCGGAGCGTGAGCGGACGGACGGTTGGACGCGGCTGACCACGAGGGGCCTCCTTTTTAGCGTGCATTTCTTGACCGCCCGCAATAGGGAACAACTCGGCGGTACGGTTTTTCGCGCGACGCGCGTCGGACCGTGTCTCTACTATCGTGAATAGCGGGGCGAGGATCAAGGGGGCCGGGGATGGAAGGCGGGCGGCGAGCTATACTATCGGTCATGACGAGAACCCGCGGTCGGCCCGCCTCGAAATCCTTCACCCCGAAAGCGCTCCCCGCCTTGGCCTTGTGGCTGGCCATGGCGCTCTTCCTTGGCGCGGCGGCCTTCGCAGAGGCGCCGCTTGCCCCGGCCAAGCCCAAGGAAGCGAGGGCCAGGGTGGCGACGGCGGCGAGGGGGGAAATCGGCGCGCCTTATCTATATGGCGGCGCAGATGAAAAGGGTTTCGACTGCTCGGGCCTCGTGTACCGGGTGTATGCCGACGCCTTGGGCGCCGCACTGCCGCGGACGGCCCGCTCGCTGTATTCCTATGTCGAGCGCATCGAGCGGAGGGCGCTTCAGCCCGGCGACCTCGTGTTTTTCGACACGACGGGACCGATCGCCCACGTCGGGGTCTACGTCGGCGAGGGCCGCTTCATCCATGCGGCCTCCGAGGGCGCCCGCACCGGCGTCATCGAGTCAGGCCTGGAAGAGGCCTATTGGGCCCGGAGTTATGCGGGCGCCGGCCGGATTGTCGTGCCGGCCGAATACCTCGGCCTGGTCTTGCGCGCCGCCCTGGGGCCGAGCCTGGGCGCCTCGCCCCTGGCGCGGGGCGCCGCCGGAGCGGCGGGGCTGAGCTACCGCCTCATGGGGTTGGATTTCGGCCTCGAGGCGCGTCCGGAATACGACGCCGCGCTGGGGGTGGGGCGGCTTCCGCTCGTCCTGACGGTGGGGCTGGACCGGAGCCTGCGCGTTTTCGCCGGACCGGCGCTGACCCTGGGCAGCCCGCGGTTCGACGGCGCCGCCGGAAGCGCCGCCCGGAACTACCACGCCGAGGGAGGCCTCCTGGCCACGGCCGGCATCACCTGGACTCCCCTCCGCTTCAGCGCGGCCGGCCTCGATTTGGGGCTCTACGCGGAAGTCGTCTACAACCGCTATGTCGCGGATGCGGGCCAAGGCGCCGACGCGGTGGCCGACCTCCGGGCGAGGGTCCGCGCGGGGGCGGGCATCAGCGCGAGATTCGGTTTCTAGCGCTTGGACCGATGGTCACGGCAGCCGGGCGCGGCCGCCGCTCGGCTCAACGGAACCACTGGCCGAGGGGCGGCAGTTCCGGTTTGTACACCATCAGTGCGAAAACTATGGCCAGAGGGATCACTCCCGCCATGGAGATCCACCAGCGCAGCTTCAAGAGCCGGGTGAGTTCCGCGGGAAGGGTCGGGTCTTCCGGATCCAGGTTGGCGACAAGCTTCTTGACCCGGTATTGGGTCGGGATATCGCTCAATACCCAAAACAGGCCGGAAAGCAGGAACAGCACAAAGCCCCAGGACAACCAGCCGATCTGCCAGAGGTCGCCCAGGATCACCGAGAGCATAACTCCCGAAAGGACGGAGAGGATGATCAAGGGGGAGGAGAAGCGTGCATCAAGCCAGGTAACGGTGCCGTAGGTATGGAGGAAGATCTCCTTCCGTCCCGACTTGAGGCTTTGCAATTCCCAGAGCATGCCGACCACGGCGTTCCCGAAAAACAGGGTGACCGAGACGACATGGACAAAGAGGGCATGGCCGAAGAGGGCCGGCTGACGCAGCAAGGCCGTGAGCTCGGCAGGGAACAGGAGCGCCAGGAGGATCAGTCCCGCCATGAGGGCAAGGAAGCCGTAGAGGACATGCTTGGTCTTCATGCTTAGCCATGGGAACATACTCCTCGCCATAAGGCAACCGGATTTTCACGGGCCTTGGCTTGGGAACCCGGCGAATCGCGAAGGTGTTTAAAATGCAGGGTTGTTTTCGCCTTTGCGCATTTTCCCAAAGTGCGGCTATAATCCCCATAGTCTTAAGAGCGGAGGGCCGAATGGTCGCCAAGGAACGCTATATCCTCTCCCTGGACCAGGGTACGACCTCGTCCAGGGCCATCCTGTTCAACAAATCAGGCCTCATCATCGGGGTGAAGCAGATACAGTTCACGCAGATCTTTCCGAAGCCGGGTTGGGTGGAGCACGACCCCCTGGAGATTTGGTCCACCCAGCTCGAGGCGGCCCGCGGCGCCATCGAGGCCGCGCAGATCGAGCCCGACCAGATCGAAGCCGTAGGCATCACGAACCAGCGCGAGACGGCGGTCCTATGGGACCGGGCGACCGGCAAGCCCGTGCACAACGCGATCGTCTGGCAGTGCCGCCGCTCAGCCGACATTTGCCAGGAACTCCGCGCCCTCGGTCTTTCCGCGATGGTGCGCGAAAAGACGGGACTCGTCCTCGACCCCTACTTCTCCGGCACGAAGCTCATGTGGCTCTTCGCGGAATACCCGGAGCTCCGCCGCCGCGCCGAAAAGGGCGAGCTCATGTTCGGCACGGTGGACTCCTGGCTCATCTACAACCTGACCGGCCGCCACATGACCGACCCGACGAACGCGAGCCGCACCCTCCTCTTCAACATCAGGGAGGGGAAGTGGGACGAGGAGCTCCTCAAGGTCTTCAACATCCCCGCCGCGATCCTGCCCGAGGTGGCGCCGAGCTCCTCGAACTTCGGCACGCTCCGGAAGGAGCTCCTCGGCGTGGCGGCGCCGGTGACCGGCTGCGCGGGCGACCAGCAGGCCGCCCTCTTCGGCCACGCCTGCTACGAGCCGGGCATGGCCAAGAACACCTACGGCACGGGCTGTTTTACCCTCATGAACACCGGCTCCTTCCCGGTCGAGTCGAAGCACAACCTCCTCACGACGGTGGCCTGGGACCTGGGCAAGGGCTACACCTACGCCCTGGAGGGTTCGGTCTTCATCGCGGGAGCGGTGATCCAGTGGCTCAGGGACCAGATGGGCCTCGTCGCCGACTCCGCGGAGAGCGAGCGCCTGGCGAAGTCGGTGGAGGATTCCGGCGAGGTCTTTCTCGTTCCGGCCTTTGTCGGCATGGGCGCGCCCTATTGGGATCCCGACGCCCGCGGCACGGTGGTCGGCATCACGCGCGGCACGACCAGGGCGCACTTCGTCAGGGCCGCCCTCGAGTCGATCGCCTACCAGTCGCGCGACCTCCTCGTCGCGATGGAGAAGGATTTCGGCCGGCCGATCAGCTGCATCAAGGCGGACGGCGGCGCCTCGGCGAACAACTTCCTCATGCAGTTCCAGGCCGACGTCCTTGACCGCTCCGTGGTCCTGCCCGAGGTGGGGGAGATCACCGCCCTCGGCGCCGCCTATCTCGCGGGCCTTTCCACCGGCTACTGGGAGAACCTCGAAGAGGTCGAGCGGAACTGGCGGCGGAAGCGCGAGTACCTGCCCGAGATGGCCGCGGAAAAGCGCGGCCGCCTCGTAGGGAGCTGGGAGAAGGCCGTGAAGGCGGCGCGGAGCTACAAGCCGGAGGACTAAAGGGGGCGGCGCGCGGGCGCTCTCGCGCGGCGGGCCGGGGCGCGCTATACTCGCCTTCATGGACGACAAAACCAAGAAGGCGGCCATCGCGGCCGCGCGCCTCGAGATCACGGAACACCTGGTCTACGCCCGCCTGGCCGCGGGTTGCAAGGACGAGCACAACGCGGCGGTGCTTCGGCAAATCTCCGCCGAGGAAAAAAAGCACGCCGAGTTCTGGCGGTCGAAGACGGGGGTCGAGCCCCAGCCCTTCCGCGGCCGGCTCTTCCGCGTCGTGCTGCTCGCGCGGCTCCTCGGCCTCACCTTCGTGCTCAAGCAGATGGAGCGGAACGAGGGCACGGCCTCCAAGCGCTACGCCGAGCTCTCCGCCGCCTTCCCCGAGACGGCCAAGCTCTCCGCGGAGGAGGGCGCCCACGAGAAATCCCTCCTCGGCATGCTGGACGAGGAGCGGCTCCAGTACGTCGGCTCCGTGGTCCTGGGCCTGAACGACGCCTTGGTCGAGCTGACGGGCGCCCTGGCCGGCTTCACCCTTGCCCTGGCGGACACGAAGATCATCTCCCTCGCGGGACTCGTGACGGGCATCTCGGCGGCCTTCTCCATGGCCGCCTCGGACTACCTCTCGTCGAAGGCGGAGAACGACCCGCGCGCGGCGAAGTCGGCGCTCTACACCGGCGTCGCCTACTTCTTCACCGTCATCCTCCTCATCCTCCCCTTCCTCCTCCTGTCGACGAAGCTGGCCGCCCTCGCGATCACCCTGGCGACGGCGGTCCTCATAATCTTCTGCTTCAATTATTACATTTCCGTGGCGAAGGAGCTGGACTTCAGGCGGCGCTTCCTGGAAATGACCTTCATCAGCCTGGGTGTCGCCGCCTTCTCCTTCTTCATCGGTTTCATCCTGAAGGGCGTCCTCGGCGTGGACGCCTAGGGGGGCAAGCATGACGAGAACGGAAAAAGCCGAGGCCCTGCACGCCTCGGGATGCGCCTGTTCCCAGGCGGTTTTCGGCGCCTTCGCGGCCGAGTACGGCGTGGAGACTGGGCTCGCCGTCCGCCTGGCCTCCGGGCTCGGCGCCGGCATCGGGCGCCTGCAACTGACCTGCGGCGCGGTCAGCGGGGGCGTCCTGGCCCTCGGCCTCGCGCTCGGGAACGCGACGGGGGCCGAGCAGGACAAGAAAGAAGCCTCCTACGCGGCCGCGCGCGAATTCGTCGCCGCCATCGAGGCGGAGTTCGGCGCCTCGGGTTGCCGCGAACTCCTTGAAGGCAACGACCTCCGGACTGAAGAGGGCAAGGAACGCATCAAGGCGGCGGGCCTTCAGCAAAAGGTCTGCGCGCCGATCATCCGCCGCTCCGTGGAGCTGGTCGAAGAAGCCCTGGCGGCGCGGGGACTCCGATGAGCGAAGGCTACGAGCGCGAGCGCTCCTTCCTCAAGGCGAACTGGGAGCGGGTCGAGGGGGAGTGGCGGTCGGACCAGACCCTGGGCCTTCCGGCGCCGCCCCTCGAGGAGTCGCCGAAGGAGGGGGAAAGGCTTTTCGCCCTGCCGCCCTCCGCCGGCTTCGAGGAGCGCGGCGGGGCCCTCCTGTCCCTGCTCCGCGGCAGGAAGAGCCGGCGGAAGTTCGCGGCGGATCCCTTCCGCCTCGAGGAGCTCGCCTTCCTCTGCTGGGCGGCCGCGGGCATCAGGGACAGGCGCAACGAGGTCACCGCCTTCAGGACCTATCCCTCGGGCGGCTGTCGCCACCCCCTCGACCTATTCGTCTTCGCGGCGCGGGTGCGGGGACTGCCCGCCGGGCTCTACCGCTACCTTCCCGTGGAGCACGCGCTGGCCTTGGTCCGCGAGGGCGACGATTCCGGGGCGCTGGACGAGGCCCTGTTCGAGCAGTACTGGAAGGCCGCCGCCGTCTTCGTCTGGGCGGCGGTGCCCTACCGGACCGAATGGCGCTACGGGCCGGTCTCGCACAAGATCATCCTCCTCGACGCGGGACACGCCTGCGAGAACCTCTATCTCGCCTGCGAGGCGATCGGCGCGGGCACCTGCGCCATCGGCGCTTATGACCAGGCCAAGCTTGACGCCTACCTCGGCCTGGACGGGAAGGATCGCTTTGCCCTCTACGCGGCACCCGTCGGGAGATCGCCCGAAGGCAAGGCCGCAGCGGGCGCGGACTAGGAAGGAAGCGATGCGGATCATCGGCATCATCGGCGGCATGAGCTGGGAATCCACGGCCGAATACTACCGCCTCATCAACGAGGAGGTCGGGCGCCGCCTGGGCGGGCTGTCCTCCGGGCGCATCCTCCTCTCCTCCGTGGACTTCGCACCCTTCGCGGAGCGCATGAACCGCGGCGAGTGGGGCGCCATCGGGGAGGAGCTCGCGGGCGAGGCCCGCCGCCTCAAGGCGGCCGGGGCCGAAGCCCTCCTCGTCGCGACCAACACGATGCACCGTTTCGCGGCCGAAATCGAATCCGATTCGGGGTTGCCCCTCATCCACATCGCGGACGCCGCGGCCGCGGCCATCGGCGCCGCGGGGAAGCGGAAGGTCGGCCTCCTCGGGACGCGCTATACGATGGAGGGCGACTTCTACCGCGGGCGGCTCCTCGACCGGCACGGCATCGAGACCCTGGTGCCGGAGGAGGCCGACCGGGCGGAGACGAACCGCGTCATTTTCGAGGAGCTCTGCCGGGGCGTCTTCAAGCCGGAATCGAAGACCTACCTTCTCGGCCTCGCGGAGAGCCTGGCCGCGGCCGGCGCGGAAGGCGTCATCCTCGGCTGCACGGAGCTGCCTCTCGTCATGAAAGAGGGGGAAGCTTCCGTACCGCTCTGGGACACGACCTTGCTTCACGCCCTCGCCGCGGTGGATTTCATGCTCGGCGAGGGGGCCTTGCCGGCGGGCACCCGCCTCGATGCCGCCCTTCCCGTCGAACTCGCCGAGGCGGCGGAGACTCCGGAGGCTGAACCCGCGCCGGCGGCGGTTTGGGGCGCCTTCCTGGCCGGCCTGCCCTGGGCCTTGCGCGATGCGGCAAGCGCCCGCGGTTACCGGGCCTGGCATTTCTGCGCCGACGAAAAGAACGCCGACGAGCTCGGGCGACTCGTCCTCGCGGGAAAAAAGAGGGCGACCGCCTCCTCGCTGCGCGCCGTTGAGGCGGAAGGGGAGGCCTTGCCTTCGCCGGGCGACTATTCCGTGATCACCGACTGGAAGGGGCGGGGGCTCTGCGTCATCGAGACCACCAAGGTGGAGGTCAAGTCCTTCGGGCGGGTCGACGCGGAATTCGCGGCCCGGGAGGGCGAGGGCGACGGCAGCCTGGCCTTTTGGCGGTCGGCGCATCGGGAGGCTTTCGGCGCGGAGCATGCCGCGCTCGGGCTGCCCTTCGGCGAGGCGACACCGGTCGTCCTCGAGGACTTCGAGGTCGTCTTTCGACCCGCCGACGCTTGACGGGAGGGCGCCCGCCGCGCGAACCTAGGGGCGGAGG
>JAEUJG010000459.1 GCA_016794765.1 Spirochaetaceae bacterium
GGCGGGCGGCCTCGGCTCCCGCCTCCGGATCGCGCCGCCCGTCGATGCCCGGCTCTTCCGCCAGGCCGCGCCAGCCGAGGGCCGTGCGGGATTTTTCCACGTAGGCGCGCATCGCGAGGAGGACGCCTCCCGGTCCGAGCCTGTCCGCGAGGCCGCGGAGCCTCCGGCCGAACTCCAGGGCCGCGGCGGGATCGTGGATCGAGCAGGGGCCGACGAGGACGAGAAAGCGCCCGGCGCGGCCGCGCAGGGCCTCGTCCACGGCGGCGCGGTTTCTCGCGACGCCGGCGGCCGCGGCGGCGCTCAAGGGTATCCGGGCAACGAGTTCGTCGGGGCTCTCCATGACGCCCCGAAGTATAGCGGAAAACGGCGCGGTACGTCGCGGGTGTGCGGCCCGCCGCCGACGACGGAGCCGGGGCGGGGGGAAGCATGGCCAAGGATGGGCGCGATGGGCGATTCGAGGGGGCGGAGCTCGTGAAGGAAGTGTGCCGGCGGATACGCGTCGCGCGGGGCTATTGGGACGCCCACAACAACGCCGCCTGCCGCCTTGAGCGAGGGCGCGCCCTCGAGCTCTACGGGACGCTTAGCAAGGAGCAGAAGGAGGAGGTGCCGCAGGCGCTCCGCGTCTGGCTCCGCTACCGGAGCGAAAAATACTTCGGCGAGCACCGGACGCCGCCGCGAGGCAAGGGCAAACCCTAGCGATTTGACCGGGAATCTCCCCTGCGCTAGGCTTCTTCCCACGGGCGGGAGCATGCAGGGATACGCCCCGGAGCAACGATGGAAAAGGTCTTGATGTATGTAGAGCTCGTCCTCAACCTCAGCCTGCTCGTGGCCCTGAGCGTGCTCTCCGGTTTCATCGACAAGCGGCGCCCGCGGAACACCCGCTCGGGCGCCTTGGCCCAGGGGGCGCTTTTCGGGATCGCCGCCCTCCTCGGCATGCTCCGGCCCATGGTCTTGGGCCCCGGTCTCATTTTCGACGGGCGCTCGGTGATGGTGAGCCTGTGCGCGCTCTATTTCGGCCCCTGGGCGGCGCTGCCCGCCTCGGCCTTCCCGATGGCCTACCGCATCTCGCTCGGCGGGACGGGGATGGCGACCGGCGTGATGGTGATCCTCTCGTCCATGGCGATAGGCCTTCTGGCCCGCCGCCGCCTCGAGCCGGACACCCGGCCGCCCACGGCGGGACAGCTCTATGTCCTCGGCCTCCTCGTCCATGCGGCGATGATCGCCCTCATGTTCACCCTGCCCGGAGGCGCCGGTCCGGGAGTCGTCTCCCGCATCGGCCCTCCGGTCCTGATCCTCTATCCCCTGGCGATGATCCTCACCGGCAAGATCCTATCGGACCAGGTCGACTCCCGGCGGATACTCGCGACGCTGCGGGAGAGCGAGGAGCGCTTCGAGCGCGGCATGGAGGCCACGAACGACGGCATTTGGGATTGGGACGTGAAGACCGACGTCGCCTATTACAGCCCGGCCTACCACGCGATGCTCGGCTACGGGCCCGGGGAATTACCCACGAACGGCGCGGCTTGGAAGAGCCACGTCCACCCCGACGACTACGGGCGCGCGCTCGCCGCGAACCAAGCCTGCATCGAGGGGCGCGGCGACCACATCGAGATCGAATTCCGCATGCGGGCCAAGGACGGAACCTGGCGTTGGATCTACTCCCGCGGCAAGTGCGTCGCCCGCGACGCGGCGGGGCGGGCGCAGAGGATCGTCGGCACGCATGTCGACGTCACCGGGCGCAAACGCGGCGAGGAGGAGCTCCGGCGAAGTTTGGCGGAAAAGGACGTGCTCCTCCGGGAAGTGCACCATCGCGTCAAGAACAACCTGAACGTGATCTCGAGCCTGCTCGGGCTGCAGGCCCTGCAGATCAGGAATCCCGAAGAGGCCCTCGCCGCCTTCCACACCAGCCAGGACCGCATCATGGCGATGTCGATGGCCCATGACGAGTTGTATCGTTCCCGGGATTTCGCCTGTGTCGACATGGGCGGCTTTGTCGAGGAACTTGCGGCGCGGCTCCGCTCGAGCCATCCCGAAAGCGGGCGGATCCGTCTCGAGACGAGCCTCGAATGCCTGGAGCTCGACGTGAACACGGCCTTGCCCTGCGGGCTCATCCTCAACGAGCTCGTCGGCGGCGCCTTTGCCCACGCCTTCCCGTCGGGGAGGGAGGGGACGATCCGCGTTCTCCTGCGCGACGCTGACGATGGGCGCTGCGAACTCGGCGTCGCCGACGACGGGATCGGCCTTCCCGCCGACTACCAGGAGCACGAGCGAGGGTACCTGAGCCTGAGCCTGGTGCGGCTCCTCACGGAGCAGCTCGGGGGCGAGCTCCGGATCGCCGTGGACGGCGGGACGAGCTTCCGCGTCGTTTTTCCCCGCGAGCCGGTCCCGAGGCCGACGGGCTCCTCGACGCCGCGCTGAGCCGTCCGCGGCGCGGCTCGGGGCCTCCCGCCGGGCCCGCCCGAGCGGGGAACCCGGGCCATCCGGCGCGGAGGGAAAGGCGCTCAGGGCGCGGCCACGCTGATCCGTATGGCCGGCGCCAGGCCCAAGTCGATCGGCTTCAGGGACGGCGTCGAGGAAGCCGCGGACGGAACCAGGCTGAGGCGGAGGATGAGGTTGTCGTCGCAACCTGCGGCGGCCGCGTCCGCCGAAACGAGCAGGCTCAAGCGGCCGTCCTCGAACCGGGCATCCGACAGCCTGATTCCCGGGGGCGGATCCACGAGCTCGGCCTTGATCGAATATGCGCCCGCGGCGGCGGAAAGCCCGCCCGCCGTTTTTGTCGCGGCTTTGGCCGCCGGCAGGGACAGCCCGATCCTGCCGCTCCCGCCGGCCTTGAGCCGCAGGGCTGAGGCCGGTTCGACGGCCGCTTGTCCCGCCTTGCCGCGTCCGCCCAGGAAGCCGGCGTAAAAGCCGGCCGCGGGCACGTAGTGATAATAGGCGAAAGCCTGCATCCGCTTGTCGCAGGGCCTCACCGGATGGACGACGAGGCTTTCTCCGATCCGCGCGCGGGCTTCGAGCCTGATCGGCAGGGGGGCGTCGCTTGGCTTGCCCGAGTGGCTCAGGGTCATCCTCACCGATTCGCGGCCCGCGGGGATGAGGCCGCCTTCCAGGCTGAAGCCCGGCGGCGGATCGACCAGGACGATCTCTATGTCGCCCTGCCAGCCGTCCTTCCTCAGGGCGAGAACCTGGAAGACCGCGCTCCCGCCCGCGGGCAGGTTGATCGCCGAACGGTCGGAGAGCACGCCGAAGTCGGGCCGCGGCGGCCCGAGCCGCAGGTCGTAGCGGTACTCCGGTCCGCCGCGCCCTTGGGCGTCCGCCACGGCGAGCGTGTAGGTTCCGTCGGCTTCCACCGCATACCGCAGGTAGGGATCGGCGTGATGGGTGGCCAGGGCGTCCTCCCGGTCCTCGCTGTCGTCGTTCATGGCGAGGAGCCGGCCCGAAGCGTCATAGAGCCCGAGGACCGCGTCGAGGGGGGAGCCCTCCCGCCTCGCGCGGATCTCGGCGACCGCGATCTCCCCGGCCTTGGCCTCGAAACGGCGCAGGTCGACGCGGCCCGGAGCGGCGACGAAACTCCCGACCTCGGAGGCTTCGCCGAGGCGGCCCGACCAGGCCGAGGGGGCGCCGGGGGCCGGCGCGGCGACAGGCCCGACTGAGGCGGCCGCGGTCCCGGCCCTCATGCCGGCCGGCGCCGGCCCGTCCGCCGGCGCGGCGCCGACCGGGGCGGAGGTCGCGACGACGCGATAGACGAAATCATGGCGCCCGCGGTACAGGGCGTCGCGGATGGACAGCCGGTAGACGCCTCCGCGGGGGGCCGTGAAGCGCAGCGTCGGATCGGGATTCCGGCCCTCGTCGTCGGCCCGTGCGAGTTCCCGGCCCGCCTCGTCCGCCAGCTCCAGGACGGGCTGGATCCAGCCGGGAACGGCGTCCGCCAGGTAGGGCAGGAGGCTCCGCGCGGATGCCTCGAAGACGAGATTCTGGCCCGCCTCGAGCCGGACGAAAAAGCTGTCGACTTCCCCCGGAAAGAGCTGGCCGTTCCGCGCGAAGGGCGGGACGAGGGGCCTGGCCGGCCCTCCCGCGAAGTCCGGCGTTCCCGGGGAAAAGCGCTCCGGCTCGCGGAACTCGGGAAGCCCGCCCACCTCGAAGACGAGGGGATTGGAGAGGGCCGCGCCCGCCACGAGGCGGAGCTCCCGCGCGCCCTTCGGCGCGGTCGGGGAGATGTCGAGGCGGAAGGTCGCCGTTTCGTTCATCGGCGGCTTGGGACGGTTCTCCCGGGCGAGATACTTTTCAAAAAGGGCGGTGAGCTCCTCCTTGGAGCGTTTCTCAAGGTCGCGGAACTCGGGCAGGTCGGGCAGGACGCCCGGGGAAGGCGAAGCCGCCGCCGCGGCCGGGGCTTCGCGGGCGCTTCCCTTGCGCAGCAGGGCGGACAATCGTTCCTTGAGCTCTTCCTCCTGCAACTTGGAGAGCGGGCCGCCCGGCCCCACGTAGCCGACGAGGCTGGCCGAGACGCCGCCGCCCGAGACGAGCAGGGCGGAGGCTCCCTTGAGGTCTTGCCCGGCGATCGTGACGGTGCACGATTCCCCGGCGCGGGCACCCGCCGGATACACGTAGGCGACGTAGGGTTCGGCCGCGAGCGGAGCGGCGCCGGCGGCGAGGAAGCCGAAAATGAGAGCGAGTGTCGTGGCGGCGCGCATGCTACATGATCTCCTTGAGCCGGCCGCGGCCCGGTTCCGAGCCCGTCGCGGGCATGACCTTGAGATCGAGACCCAGGGGATTCGGCAAGGGCCCCTCCGGATCGATGCCGAGCCTTTCCAGGATCGTGCCGAGGAAGTCCCGCGGATAGACGGGCCTCGAGGCGACGGTCTCGCCCCGGGCGTCGCTCGCGCCAACGACGACGCCTCCGCGAAAGCCGCCGCCCGCGAGGAGGGCGGAGAATACGGCGCCGTGATGGCTCCTGCCCCCGTTCCAAGGCGCTTCCCAGGAGACCTTCGGCGTCCTGCCGAACTCCCCGCCCCACCAAATGATGGTGGAATCAAGGAGGCCCCGGGTTTCGAGATCGGCGAGGAGGGCCGAGAGTCCCGAGTCGAGTTCCCCCGCGCTCCGGTCCATGGCGCCGAAATGATCCTTGTGCGTGTCCCAGCCCTTGTAGTTGATGGTGACATAGGGCACGCCGGCTTCGACGAGGCGGCGGGCGGCCAGGCAGGCCTGGCCGAAGAAGTTCCTGCCGTAGCGTTCGCGGGTCGCCTCGCTTTCGAGCGAAAGGTCGAAGACTCGTTTCGCCTCTCCGCCTATCATTGACCAGGCTTCGGCCTCGCTTTCCTCCGCGCGCCGCAAGGCCGGATGGTCGGCCAGCGCCTTTCCCAAACCATCCAGGCTGTCGAGGAGGGCGCGGCGCTCGGCCAGGGTCCGGTCGTCGACGCCTTCGGCCACGAGCCCCTCGACGGCGAACACCGGCCGCGAGGGATCGCCGCCCGTCACGAAGGGCTTGCAGGAAGGTCCGAGGAACCCTTCCTCCGAGAACCGACCTTGGCTTTCGGCGATGACGACATAGGGCGGGATCTTGCCGGTGTAGCCGGCCTCATAGCCCCTGAAGCGCGCCACGATGGCGCCGAGAGAGGGATAGACGAGTCCGCCGCCGGGTTCCCGGCCCGTTTGCATCATGTAGGAAGCCGTCTCGTGCGCGTTGCTGCCGTGGGTCATCGAGCGGACGATCGCGTAGCGGTCGGCCATCGCGGCCAGGAGAGGCAGCTTTTGCCCGATTTCGATGCCCGGCACCTTCGTCGGTATGCTCCGCTCGTAGGGCCCTGAATAATCGCGGCCGGCTCCCGGCTTGGGATCGAAGGTGTCGAGCTGGGAAGGGCCGCCCCACATCCAGATCTGGATCACGGCCTTGGCCGGCGCCTTTTCCGGTGCAGGGGCCGGAGCCGGGGCGGGCGCCGGAGCCGGGGCGGGCGCCGGAGCCGTGGTCGGCGCGGCGGCCGGCGCGCCGGCGAAGCGGCCCGCGGGGGCCTCTGCGGCGGCGAGGGGGCTCGCGGTCATGGCGACGCAGGCTCCGAGAAGCGCGAAGCCGAAGATTCGGGCGATTGCGCGATGGGCGACGAGGCGATGGGCGATCGCGCGATGGGCGGTGGCGCGATGGGCGGCGGAAGTAGTGGCGATCCGGTCGCGGATGATGGTCATGCTGTTCATGTCGCTTCCTTTGGATTTCGGTCAATGCCGGAAGAGGAACTCGGCGCCGTTGACCAGCGCCCAGACGAGGTCGCCGTAGGCCTGCCGCGGGTTGCCGGCCTTTTTCCTGAGGTGGGCCTTGGCGGTTTCCCGTTCCGCTGCGGTCGGCGCCCGCCCGAGCAGGGAGCGGTACAGGTGGCGCAGCGCTCCATCCCCGTCGGTTTTCGCCCTTTCGAGAACTTCGGCCAGGAGGGGGCCGCGATCGATTCTTTGGCGCAGGGCCGTCGAGTTGAGGAGATAGAGCTTCTGGTCGACGCCGACCTCGTTGTTCCTTTCCGCCTCAAGTCCCGAGTCGCGCGCCGGCCTGCCGAATTTGACGAGAAAGGCGCTCGTCACGCTGCCGTCCGGGAGCGCTATGCTCCGGTTCTCCTCCGGCACGAAGGTGAAGGGTTCGGGGATCGGGCTCACGTAGCGCCCGCCCGCGCCAGCGGCCCGGCCGAGGGCGTCGGCGAGGACCTCGGCGTCCAGCCTGCGTACCGCATAGCGCGCGAATGCGGGCTCGGCGGGCCCGAGGGCGGTCTGGGCGTAGCAGCGTGAGAGGAGCACGAGCCTGAAGAGGGCGCGGAGGTCGTAGCCGGATTCGACGAGCCGCCGCGCGAGCAGGTCGAGCAGCTCGGGGCAGTCGCCCGGATTCCCGGGCCCGCCGCCGTCGACCGGGCGGTAGATCCCGCTCCCCATGAGCCAGGCCCAGACGCGGTTCGCGGCTGTCCTGGCGAAAAAGGGATTACCGGGAGCGACGAGCCAGTCGGCGAAGAGCGCCCGCGGGTCCAGGGCGGCTGGGGCTTCGATCGCGGAGCCGTCGGGGAAACGATAGGCGACGTTCGCCGTCTCGCCCGATGCGGGGAAGCCGGGGCCGAGGGGATTGAAATGGACGATTTCTTCTTTCCATTCCATCGTGCGCTTATAGGACAGGCGCGCGAAAAAGCGTTTGAAGTCCTCGACGCCGGCGGGAGCGAAGGATTCGAGCCGCCTGCCGAGAAAGGTGACCGCGACGGCCTTGGCGATGGATTCAGGATCGCGCACCGGCATGGCCCGGAAAAAGTTGACCTGGGGTTCCCGGACATTGCTGCCCGAGGCCGTCAGGAGCTCCCGCGCGAACCGGTCGTAGGGGAGGTTCGTCCGCATCGCCTCTCGGATCCACTGGTGATAGGCTTGGACGGCGTTGGGCCAGAGGTTGGAAGGGTACTCGGATTTGATGCGGAGGATGTCACCCCATTTGAGCGCGAGATAGTCCGCGAATTCCGGCCGAGAGAAGAGCGCCTCCACGAGCCGCGCGCGCTTGTCCGGCGCGGTGTCGGCGAGAAAGGCGTCCTGCTCGGCGACCGTCGGCGGGGTTCCGAGCAGGTCGAGATGGACCCGTCGCAGGAAGAGCTCGTCCGGCACGGAAGGGAGGAGCGTCCGGCCCGAAGCCGCGAGGGCTTTGGAGACAATGGCGTCTATCTCGTTGGGCTGTCCTGCGGGAAGGGCCGTCATCCATGGGGATGGAAGGCCCTCAGCGGCCGCGACAGTCGCCAAGCCGAGGCAAAGCGAAACGAGGGCGGCGCGGGCATTTCGCACGAAGCGCGGCATCGATCCTCCTTCAAGACTCCCGCCGCCGGCCTTGGTTCGGGAGAGTCCGCGGCGACGCATACCGTTAGTCGTTGAAAAAGGAGCGGCGGTTCCGCCTGAAAAGGAATATGGCCGGGATTCAGCTTCAGCTGGGCCATGAAGGTCGGAGACATCCCCCATATGGCGTGAGAGCTGGTAACCGTGTTCACCGGCGAACTTGCCATGCTTGCCTCGTCGGCGACCCTGATGGCTCCCGCGCTTCGCCACTATCCTGATGAGCCCTCGTCCATCCCCGCGACGCTCATGATGGCGACGCCGAGGGGTGACCGCTAGCCCCTTTGGGCTGGTCGCCCGCCCGGCCATGCCGCTCCCCCCCGTCTTGAAGAAGGCCACCGAGTCCTCGAGGCTTTCCGCCTGTTCAGGCGGGCCCTTCGCCGTCGAGGAGAGTGTTTCGGTGTAGGAGTCACTGCCTTGGATGGAGCGTTTGAGCTGGAGAATCGCCTCGTTGACCCAGTCGATACGCGAGCTCTACCCGCGGCTGGTTGCGATGTCCCGGAAGCGGGCGGCCTCGATAGCCGCGTTGAACGCGAGCGGATTGATCCGCCGGGCGATCTCGTCGATCGCCTGTCCAGCCGACGATTTCTCGCATCGCCGCTCCGGCTTGGACGACGGCGGTGCCGCCTTAAGCGGCGTCTCCCGCCGCCGGGCCGGCTCGCGACATGTCGCCCGCTTCGTTCATGCGCCGGAACCCCGTGGCTTTGCCTCCCCTCAGCGCGGCGATCTTGTCGACGAAGGCGGAATTAGTCGCGAAATCGTCCTTGCGGGTCAGGAGTGTGGCGCCGATGGCGAAGCGCGGCAGGTCCAGCCGCTGTTTGGCGGCCGGCAGCTGGGTTGCGACCTCTTGTTCCTTTGCCGGCCAAACCCAGTTGGATGAACTGCTTGCGCACCAAAAAGAAACAAGCAATTTGAGCGGTCCGGAGCCGGGACCGCGCGTCCCCGGGATAGGCCCCGCGCCGTTCTTTTAATTGACAACACTGTCGACTCATGCTATCCCTGATTACTTAGTTACCGAAAGAAAGAACACACGGAGGGGGCGGCTTGATGAAGCAGGACGGAACAGCGCAGGAGAAATCCGGCGTCACCATGGACAAGGCTTACTACAAGAAGGCCTTCCTTCTCGGTTTTGGCCTCTTTGGCGCCCAGCTCATGTGGATGATCTACAACACCTACATGCCGATCTTCCTCCAGGCGGGAGGGGCCAATTTCGGCACGAAACTCGCCACGAGAGGCTTTGGCCTGTCCGCCACGATCACCGGCGTCATCATGACCTTGGACAACATCGCCGCCTTCTTCATCCAACCCGTCATGGGGCCGATCAGCGACAGGACCACGACGCGGATCGGCCGGCGGATGCCCTATATCCTCCTCTTCGCGCCCCTCTCGGCCCTCGCCTTCGCCCTCATTCCCCTCGGTCCCATGCTTATTCCCGCGGAACTTTCGGGCCGGGTCGAAGCCCTCTCGCTGCCTTTCGCGCTCACGATGGGCGCGGCCCTCCTCATGGTCCTCGGCATGGCCCTCTGGCGCACGCCCATGTTCGCCCTCATGCCCGACCTTTTCCCCTCGCCGCTCCGCTCGCAGGCCAACGCCGTGATCAACATCATGTCGGGCATCGGCGGCATCCTCGCCTTCGTGATAGGCGGTGCGCTCTTCGGCCTCTACGAGCCGCTTCCCTTCTGGTTCGGCGCGGTGGCTACCTCGCTGGCGGTCCTCGTCCTCTTCCTCAAGATCAAGGAGCCTAAGATCCTGACGGAGGCCGCGGAGTCGACGGGCGGACTCAAGGTCTTCGCCAAGCTGAAGGAAGTGCCCGCCACGAACAAGAAGAGCCTCGTGCTCCTCGTCCTGACCGTGCTCTTCTATATGGTCGGCTACATGGCGCTCGAGACCTTCTTCTCCTCCTTCGCGGTGACCAAGCTCGGCGTCAAGCCCTCGATGGCCGCCCTCCTCCTCGCGGTGTCCTACGTGTCCTTCCTGATCTTCGCCCTCCCGAGCAGCGCCATCGCGCGCCGCTTCGGAAGGAAACGCGCCGTCGGCGCGGGACTCCTGGTCTTCGGCGCCGTCCTCGTGGCGATCTGGGCCTTCCCCAGCCTGCCCATGGTCGTCGCCATGCTCTTCGTCGGCGGCTTCGGCTGGGCCCTCGTGAACATCAACTGCCTGCCCATGATCCTCGACACCTCGACCTCCGAGGAGCTGATGGGGACCTTTTCCGGCCTCTATTTCATCGCGACGACGCTCGCCGGCACCCTCGGCCCGATCCTCAACGGCCGCATCATCGACCTCGCCGGCCGCGACTACGGCGTCATCTTCATCGTCTGCCCGGTCTTCTTCCTCCTCTCCTTCCTCTGCCTCGTCGGCGTCCGCACGGGGGAGGTGAAGGCGGGAACGGCGCAAGGAAGGGCGGCGTGACCGAAGAGCCGGGCGTGACGGCCCCCGGATTCGGGTGCGCGGCGGAAGTCTTCGACGCCCAGCTCGAGCGCGGCCTCCATGACGGCGCGCAACTCTGCGTGATGCTCGGCGGGCAGGTCGTCCTGGAGCGCCATGGAGGCTTCGCCGACGCCGGCCATCGGCGCCGCATGACGCGCCATACGCCGTTCATGGTCTTCTCCGCGACCAAGGCCTTCACCGCGGCCTGTGTCCACAAGCTCGCCGACGAGGGCGCCCTGGCGCTGGACGCTCCCGTCGCCGAGTATTGGCCTGCCTTCGCGGCCCGCGGCAAGGGCGGCGTCACCGTCGGGCACCTCCTCCTCCACCAGGCCGGCATTCCCGGAGAGGCGGGAGTGGCCGACCTCCTGGCCTGGCTCGTCCCGGGCGGCGGGGCGCGGCGCGCCGCCGCCATGGCCCCGATCCACGAGCCGGGAGCCAGGGTCGTCTATCACGCCTTCAGCGCCGGTTTCGCGCTCGGCGAGGTGATCAGGCGGGTCTCGGGGCGGAGCGCCGCCCGTTACCTCGAGGAGGCCTTCCTCGAACCCCTCGGCATGCGGGACAGCTCGGCTGGCCTGCCCTTCCGGTCGCAGTTCCGCGCCTCGCGGATCTCCACGGCCGATCCCGGGCAAAGGCCGCCCGCGCGGGTATTCTCCAATCCGCTCCACCGGAAAGCCTACCTTCCGGCGGCGTCGCTCAACGCGAGCGCGCATGACCTGGCCCTGTTCTACGACATGCTCCGCGCGGGCGGCGAGGCGGGCGGGCGCCGCTACCTCTCCGCGCGGGCGGTGGCCCGGGCGACCGA
>JAEUJG010000475.1 GCA_016794765.1 Spirochaetaceae bacterium
GCCGTCGTGGGAATCGTGGAGATCTCCCCCACGCCCTTCGCGCCGTAGCCGGCGCCCGACAGGACCTCTTTCCGCAGGGCGATGGTTTCCACCGGCGGAACCTGGTCGGCGCGGAGGAGACCCAAGGTCCCGAAGCGCGCCGTGGGAACGCCGCCCTCGAGGGGGAAGTCCTCCGTGAGCGCGAACCCGAGGCCCATCGCCACGCCGCCCTCCACCTGGCCGGCCAAGGCGAGGGGATTGACGACGAGCCCGGAGTCGTGGGCGGCGACGACGCGCGCGAGCCTTCCGGCCGAGTCGAGCTCGACGAGATGCGCGGCATAGGAGTAGGCGACGTGGCGCACGGGATTGGCCTTGCCGGAGTCGAAGGGATCGGTCTCCGCGAAGTACTCGCCCTCGAAGCGCCTTCCCGCGAGGGCCGCGTAGGGGAAGGGGACGGCGCCTTCGCCCGCGCGCGCCGCGGAGGCGGCCGCGGCCGGCGCGGGAGTCGCCGCGGCGTTCTTGCCGCGGGCGGCGGGACCCGTCGCCGCGGAGGCCTCAAGCAGGGCCAGACAGGCCCGGCGGCAGGCCTCGCCGGCCAGGAGGGTCTGGCGGGAGGCGGTGGTCGTGCCGGAATTGGGCGTGTCGGCGGTGTCGGGCCTGGCGACGGCGACGCGGTCGGGCGGCAGGCCGAGGGTCGTGACGGCGATTTGCGCGAGGACCGTCGCGAGGCCTTGCCCGATGCAGGCGGCGCCCGACAGCACCTCGACCCGGTCTTCGCGAACCCGGAGCGAACAGCGGCCGATGTCGCGATGGCCGACGCCGATGCCCGTGTTCTTGAAGCCGCAGGCGAGGCCGGCCGCCCTACCCGCCTTGCGCGCGGCCTCGTAGGCCGGCTTCAGCGCGAGGAGGCATTCCTCCATCGCGGTCTCGGGGCCGGCGAGCTGGCCGTTCGGCAGGACCTCGCCGGGGCGGACCGCGTTCCGCAGGCGGAACTCCCAGGGATCGAGGCCCGCCTTCGCGGCGAGCTCGTCCAGGAGGACCTCGAGGGCGAAGGCGGCCTGGGGCACGCCGAAGCCGCGGAAGGCGCCCGCGGGCGGGTTGTTCGTGTACACCGCGACGCCCTCGACGTCGATGTCCGCGTAGGAGTAGGGACCGCCCAGGTGGGTGACCGCGCGGTGAAGGACGGGACCGCCGAGGGAGGCGTAGGCGCCCGTGTCGGCGACGATCCGGCCGCGCACGGCGAGGAGCTTGCCGCCGTCGTCGCAGGCGGCCTCGAGCTCGATCTCCATCGCGTGGCGCTTGACGTGGACGCGCGTGGACTCGGCGCGGGACAGCACGCACTTGACGGGCCGCCCGGACAGCCGGGCGAGGAGGGCCGCGTGGTGCTGGACGGTCTGGTCCTCCTTGCCGCCGAAACCGCCGCCCACGTACTCGGAGACGACGCGCACCTTCTCCAGGGGAAGGCCCAGGGTCTCCGCGACGTAGCGCTGGCCGTCGTAGACGTTCTGCTCGCCCGTGTGGACGAGGACGACGCCGGTCGAGTCCGGCGGATAGGCCAGCGCCGCCTCGGGCTCGAGGAAGGCGTGGTCGGTGAAGGGCGTGGAGAAACGGGCGGCCGCGCGATGGGCGGCGGAGGCGAAGGCGGCTTCCGGCTCGCCGCGGCGCAGCGCGAGGCGCGAGAGGACGTTGCCGTCGGGATGAAGGCGGGGGGCGCCGGCCGCGAGGGCGGCCGCCGGCGAGAGGAGGGGCTCGAGGACCTCGTACTCGACGCGGATCGCCGCGAGGGCCGCGCGCGCGATCTCGGGGCTCTCGGCGGCGACGAGGGCGACCGCGTCGCCGACGTAGCGCGTCTCCTCGCCGATGTCCACGAGGCTCGGCCAGTCCGGCGTGAGCTTGCCGATCCAGCGCTTTCCGGGGATGTCTGCGGCGAGGGCGACGCAGGCGACGCCGGGCATCGCGCGGGCGGCGTCCGCGTCCACGGCGAGGAGGCGGGCGCGGGGATGGGCGGCGCGCAGGGCGGCGCCGTACAGCATGCCGGGCGCGGCGAGGTCGTCGACGTAGCGCGCGCGCCCTTCGGCCTTCTCCACCGCGTCCACGCGGAGCTGCGGGCGCCCGACGCCGAAACCGTCGCTTGCCGCCGCGGCCGCGGAGTCCGGGGCGCCGCCGGAAGCGCCGGCGAGGCCGCGTTTCCTGGCCGCGGCGAGCCGCACCGCGTCGAGGATCTTCCGGTAGCCCGTGCAGCGGCAGAGATTGCGCTTGAGGGCCGCGGCTATCCGGGCCTCGTCCGGATCGGGGACCGCGTCGAGGAGGGCCTTGGCCGCCAGGACCATGCCGGGGGTGCAGAAACCGCACTGGACGGCGCCGGCCTCGGCGAAGGCGCGCGAGTAAAGCGAGAGCTCTTCCGGAGGCAGGCCCTCGATCGTGACGACGCGCTTGCCGGCCACCCGGGAAAGCGGCGTGACGCAGGAAGGGACGGGTTTCCCGTCGACGAGAACGGTGCAGGCGCCGCAGGCTCCCTCGCCGCAGGCGTTTTTGGCGCCCGTCAGGCACTCGACGCCGCGGAGCCAGGAGAGGAGGCTCGCTCCCCCGTCGGCCCGCGCCGCCACGGCCCGGCCGTTCAGGAAAAGGCAGACGACCGGCGCGGCCTCCCGCGCGCGCGCCCTCGGGGCCTCGTCCCCGGCGACCGGCCCGAGGCTCATATCCGCATCTCCCGGTCGAAGGGCTTGCCGAGGGCGGAGGGGCCGAGCATCCGCGACTTCCGCGCGAGGGAGAGGACGACGATGACGAGGACGTAGGGAAGCATGACGGCGAACTCGTAGGGGAACTTGATGCCGAGCACCTGGACCGCGAGCTGGAAGGCCTGGGCCAAGCTGAAGAGGAGGGCGCCGAAAAGGATCCCCGCGGGGTGCCAGCGCCCGAAGTAGACGAGGGCGACGGCGATGAAGCCGCGGCCCGCGATCATGTCGTCCGCGAACATCTTGGCCTGGCAGAGCGAGAGATAGGCGCCGGCGAGACCGGCCATCGCGCCGCCGAGGGCGAGCGCCTGGTAGCGGATGCGCCTGACGTCGATGCCGAGGGTGTCCGCGGCGCGGGGATAGGTGCCGACCGCTCGGACCTTGAGGCCCCAGGGCGTCTTGAAGAGGAGCCACCAGGAGGCCGGCACGAGGAGGAAGGCGAGATAGGCGATGACGGAATGGTTGAACAGCACCGGCCCGAGGAAGGGAAGCTTCGAAAGGCCGGGGATCGGCAGGGTGGGGATGCCTTCGATGCCGGTGACGCCGCCGACGAAGTGGCGGAAGAGGGTGCCGGCGGCGCCCCAACCGAGCATCTGGAGACCGATGCCCGCGATGCCCTGAGGGGCCTTGAAACTCACCGTGACGAGGGCGAAGAGGAGGCCGAGGAGCGCCCCGGCGCCCATCGCCGCGGCCAGGCCGAGAAGATTGCCGTAGGCGGCCCAGGGGCCGGCCTTGAGGAAGAAGGGCGGCAGGAAGGCCAGGAAGGCGCCCATCGCCATGATGCCCTCGCAGCCGAGGTTGAAGACGCCGGCGCGCTGGTTGAACATCTCGCCGAGACCGGCGATGAGGAGGGCCACGGAAAAGGGGACGCCGATCGAAAGGATGTTCTGGAGGGTCGCGAGGAGGTCCATGTCAGCTGCCCCTTTCGGCGTCGGAGGTTTCGGCCGGCGCCGCGGCGGACGCCGGCGCGGGAGTGGCGGAAGTCGCGGAATTGGCGGGCGCCGCGTCCGACGCGGCCGCTTCCGGCGCGAGGTCGGCTTCCGTCGCGCGGCGGCGCGGCCGGAGGAGGCGCTCGAGCCGCCGGCCCACGCGGTCCTGGAGGTAGGGATTGTTCGCGAGCATGCGCGCGGAGACGATCGCGAGGATGATGGAGCCCTGGAGGACGAGGACCATGTTCGCCGGCACGCCGACCGCGCGCTGGGTCATGTCCGCGCCGAGTAGGAGGAGGCCGAAGAAGGCCGCCGCCGGCACGATGCCCGCCGGATGGAGACCGCCGAAGAGGGCGACGACGATGCCGGAGAAGCCGTAGCCGGAGGAAATGCCCTCGATCGCGCGGCGGTGGACTCCCGTCGCCTCGATCGCGCCGGCGAGGCCGGCGAAGCCGCCCGCGAAGAGCATCGCGACGAGGAGGTAGCGTTCGACCTTGACGCCGGCGTAGCGCGCGGCCTTCGCCTCGGCCCCCGCGGCGCGCATCTTGAAGCCGATGGTCGTGCGCCAGAGGAGAAGCCAGACGAGGAAGGCCAGGGCCAAGGCGACAGCGAGCCCCCAGTGGAGGCGCGTCCCGGGGATTATCCGGTCGAGCCATGCGGCCTTGGGAAAGCGCATCGACTGGGGCGTGCCCGAGCCCATCGTGATCTCCGCCGGATCGAGGAGGGGACCGCGGAGGAGGAAGGAGTAGAGCTGGGCGGCGATGTAGTTGAGCATCACCGTGGAGAGGATCTCGTTGACGCCGAGCCGCGCCTTGAGCGCGCCGGCTATCCCGCCCCAGAGGGCGCCGCCGAGCGCCCCCGCGACGAGGGCCAGGGGGAGGAGGAGGGCCTTGGGCAGGTCGGGCAGGAAGAGCGCGACGAGGGTCGCCGAGATGATGCCGAGCTGGATCTGGCCTTCCGCGCCGATGTTGAGGATTCCGCTGCGGAAGGAGATCGCGATGCCGAGGGCGACGAGGATCAGGGGCACGGAACGCACGAGGATCTCCGTGATCCCGAACAGGTCCTTGAGGGGCTCGGTCAGGATGACCTTGAAGGTCGCGAGCGGGTTGGCGCCGATCGCGACCAGGACGAGGGAGCTGACCGCGACCGCGACCAGCGCCGCCAGGACGACCACGACGGCGCCGTAGGCGGTCTTTGTTGCCTTATTCATCGACGACCCCCGCCATCAGCATGCCGAGCCTCGCCTTCGTCGCGTCCTTGCCGGGGATGACGGCCAGGACGCGTCCCTTGTAGATGACCGCGATGCGGTCGGAGAGGTTCATGATCTCCTCGAGCTCCTCGGAGATGAGGAGGATGCCCACGCCTTCGCAGCGGCGAGCGAGGAGCTGGTTGTGGATGTATTCCTCAGCGCCCATGTCGAGGCCGCGCGTCGGATAGACCGCGACGAGGGCCTTGGGTCCGCGCGCGAGCTCGCGCGCGAGAATCACCTTCTGGATGTTGCCGCCGGAAAGCGAGCCCGCGGCCGTCTTGGTGGAGGGGCAACGGATATCGAAGCGCTCCTTGAGCGCCTCCGCGTTCCCGTCGATCGCGCCGAGCCGGAGGAAGGAGGCCCGCGAAAAGGCGGGCGTCCCGAAGTCCTTGAGGACGAGGTTTTCCTTGATGGAGAAGGAGGGCACGATACCCTCCGTGTTGCGATCCTCGGGGATGTAGCCCATCCCCTTCGCGATCACCTCTTCGGGACCGAGGTTGGCGATCGCCTCGCCGGCGAGCTCGATCGAGCCGGACTCGATCCTCCGGAGGCCGTTGATCGCCTCCGCGAGCTCGCGCTGGCCGTTGCCGGAGACGCCGGCGAGGCCGAGGATTTCCCCCGAGCGGAGCTCGAGTTCGAGACCGTCGAGGGCGAGGTGTCCGCGGTCGCCGCGGACCTTCAGGTCCCTCGCGACGAGCAGCGGCTTGCCGCACTCGTCGGCGCAGGCGTTGCAGGGCAGGACGACCTCGTGCCCCGTCATCAGGGCGGCGAGGTCGGCGGGCGAGTGGTCGGCGGTCCGGCCGCGGAAGACCACCCTCCCCTGCCGGAGGATCGTCACCGTGTCGGAGAGGGCCTTCACCTCGTGGAGCTTGTGGCTGATGAAGATGACCGACAGTTCCCTCGTCATGTGCTTGAGGAGGGCGATGAGCTCGTCCGTCTCCTGCGGCGTGAGGGCCGAGGTCGGCTCGTCGAGGATGAGGAAACGGGCGCCGAGACAGAGAGTCTTCACGAGCTCGACCCGCTGCTGCTCGCCGACCGAAAGCTGCCAGACGTAGGCCTCGGCCTGCACGGGCAGGCCGTGGCGCTCGGAAACCTCGGCGATGCGCCGGCGCACCGCCTTCATGTCCAGGCGGAGGCCCCGGTGGGCGCTCCGCATCCCGAGGGCGACGTTTTCCGTCACCGTCAGGTTCGGCACCAGCATGAAGTGCTGGTGCACCATGCCGATGCCGGCGGCGAAGGCGTCGCTCGGCGAGCGGAACCGCTGCTCGACGCCGTTCAAGAGGATGCGCCCCTCGTCGGGCCGGTAGAGGCCCATGAGGATGTTCATGAGCGTCGTCTTGCCCGCGCCGTTCTCGCCGACGAGGGCGAGGACCTCGCCCTCGCCCACGTCCAGCGAGACGCCGTCGCAGGCGAGGACGCCCGGGAAGCGCTTGGTGATGCCTTCGAGCCCGAGGCTCGTTATGCGCGCGCCTTCGCCGCCCATGTCGGACTAGTACTTGACGCCCTGCCAGGCGATCGGGAGCTTGCCGGCGGTGATGTCAGCCTTGGCCTTCTCGGCCTGCGCGCGGATCGCGGGAGTGAGCACGGGCCCGACCTTGTCGTTGAATAGATGGACGAAACCGCCGTTCTGGAAGGTGAGGGGGATGCTCTCGCCGCCGAGCGTGCCCGCCTGGCGCTTGTCGATGAGGGCCTCCACGACCGAGGCGTAGGCGTAGCTCGCCGCCGCGACGACCTTGAAGGACTCGGGGCCCTGGAGCTGCATCGTGTCCTGGCCGAGCCACCAGATCGGCTTGTCCTTGTACTCGGCCACCGCGCGGAGGGCGCCGAGGGCCTGCTGCGCGGAACCCGTGAGGACGTCGGCGCCGGCCTTGACCTGCGTGTGCGCGAGCTCGGCGGCCTTCACGAAGTCGCCGAAGGAGCCCGTGTGCGCGACCTTGACCTCGGCCTTGGGATTGGAGGCCTTCACGCCGAGCACGAAGCCGCGGTTGTAGCGCGCCGCGTCGCCGCCGTCCACCGGGCCGACGAGGCCGATGACGTTGGACTTCGTGATGAGACCGGCGATGACGCCGTTGATATAGCCCGTCTCCTCGCTGGCCGGCATGTAGGTGAACACGTTCTTGGGGCCGATCTCCGCGCTCGTGCCGAAGGCGAAGCTGACCTTGGGGAACTCCTCCGCCATCTCGAGAACGAGGTTCTTGTACTGGGCCCCGTGGCAGATCACGAAGTCGAAGCCCTTGGAAGCGTACTGCCGCGCCGCCGATCCGGCGTCCACCGGCTTCATCTTTTCGCTGTAGTTGTATTCGACGAGGGCGGCGCCGTACTTCTTCTGC
>JAEUJG010000478.1 GCA_016794765.1 Spirochaetaceae bacterium
GGGGCCCCAGGTGATCATCATCACGGCCGTCGAGATGACGAGGACGCCGGGGATGATCGAGATGCCCGCCTCGAGGCCGGACTTGCCGCCGTCGAGGATGGAGTTGAGGAGGCGGATGAAGAGGCTCTCGCGCTTGTGCGCGATCACCCGGTCCTCGTCGAAGGTTTCCTTCTCGGCGGCGGGCACGACCTCCTCTTCGCCGAACTCCTTGCGGATGAGGGACTGCATGATCCTCGTGGATACGATGGAGCCGAAGACGGCGCCGGCGAGCCCGACGAAGGCCGCGCCGTAGAAGCCTGCGCCCGAGGCGTTGAGATGACCCTGGCCGATCATGTAGGTCAGGACGATGAGGCCCATGCCGAAGGCCGTGCCGAAGTTCGTCAGGGAATAGAGCTGGTACTTCTTGAAGTAGGACTGATAGCCGCGGTCCCGCGATAGGGTCAGGACGGCGGGATTGTCGGAGAGGAAGCAGAGCACCGCGCCGAGGGAGGCGACGCCGGGCAGCCGGTAGAGGGGCTTCATCAGGGGCGCCAGCAGCGCCTCGATGATGCGGACGACGCCGAACTCCACGAGGATGGCGGAAAAGGCGCCGACGATCACGGTGATGGCGATGAGGTAGAGTACGGTGTTCATGAGGAGGTCGTAGGCGGTCTTCATGATCGTGTTGACCATGTTCTCGAGGCCCATGACCGAGCCCATGAAGCCGAAGACTAGGGCGATCACGACGATGGCGCCGAGGCCCTCGATGATATTTCTCTGGTATTTCACACAGTCCTCCACCCGCACTCTAGCAGGTATCGATAAAAATGTCACGGGTGCCCAGCCCCCGTAAGCTCCGCTTGATTTCCGGTTCTTTTCCTTATATATTCATTATCTCCACCTGTTTCCAAAGCCTTCCCCTTGTACTGTACAAGGCATATATCGCTTGAAAGGACTACCATGATCGTAGAGAAAGACCGCGTGGTCAGCATCGGCTATAGCCTCAAGGACGACAGCGGAAGCGTCATCGACGCCTCTGAGGGCAACGAGCCCCTCGTGTATCTCCACGGCAACGGCAACCTCATTCCCGGCCTGGAGAAGCGCCTCGAGGGCAAGAAGGCCGGCGAGCGCGTCACCTGCGTGATCGAGCCCGCCGAAGGCTACGGGGAGCACGACGAGAGCCTCGTCTTCAAGGTCACGAAGGACGAGTTCGAAGGCGCCGACATCGAGATCGGCATGCAGTTCGAAGCCCACGGCGAAGAGGGCGCGCAGATCGTCACCGTCGTCGGCATCGAGGGCAACGACGTCACCATCGACGCGAACCACCCCCTCGCCGGCGAGAAGCTCCACTTCGACGTGAACATCGTCGAGGTGCGCGCCGCGACCCCCGAGGAACTCGAGCACGGCCATGTCCACGGCGGCTGCGAGTGCGGCGGGGACTGCGGCGACGAGTGCGGCGACGAGGAATGCGGATGCGGCAGCGGCGGCTGCGGTTGCGGCGGAGACTGACCGGGATCCGAGAAGTTCCGGCATGCGCCTGAAAATCCTCGACTGGCTCGCGCTGGTCCTTTGCGCCGGCATCGTGGCCTTGGCCTCGGTCGCCGTGTACTCGAAGGGCGGCAGCGAGCTTCGCGTAGTCGTATCCGGCGAGGCCGGCGAATGGATCTACCCCCTTGGCGAGGACCGCGTCGTCGCCGTGAAGGGGACGCTCGGCGACACCGTCGTGGAAATCCACGACGGTGCCGTCCATTTCGCCTCTTCGCCCTGTCCGAACCAAACCTGCGTGGCGGCCGGAAGCGTCTCCCAACCGGGGCAATGGCTGGCCTGCCTGCCCAACGCGGTCTTCGTCCGCGTGGAAGGAACCACCCCCGATGACTCGATCGACGCCGGCGCCTACTGAGTCCGCGGCGGCCCCCCGGCAAGCCGCGGCTCCCCAAGGGTCCCCGCGGGCCCGCGGCCGTCCCGACCGGGCGGACGTGACGGCCCTCCTCGGCGCCTTCTGCTTTTTCCTCTCCGCGATCGAGTACATGATCCCGAAGCCCTTGCCCTTCATGCGGCTCGGCATCGCCAACCTCCCGATCCTCCTCGCGGCCGACCTCCTTCCCCTGCCCTGGTTCCTCGTCCTCGCCCTCGTCAAGGTCGTGGGCATGAGCGTGATCTCGGGCTCCCTGTTCTCCTACATCGCCCTCTTTTCCCTCGCCGGCACCCTCGTCGCCGCCCTCGTCATGTGGGGCGCCAAGCGCGCCGGCGGACGGCGGATCGGCGCCGTCGGCGTCTCCGTCCTCGGAGCCGTCGCCTCCAACGCGGTGCAGATCCTCCTCGCCGAGGTCGTCGTCTTCGGGCAGGCCGCGCGGCTCATCGCGCCGGTCTTCCTCGGCATGGGCCTCGTCACCGGCGCCCTCCTCGGCCTCTTCGCCGAGCGCTTCGCCGAAACCTCCAAGTGGTACGCGCGCGCCGCCGGGAGGCCCGATGCCTGATCCCACGACCGCGGCCGACCCCTCGGCCCGCGCCCCGCGCCGCGACGCGGCCCGCCTGGCACGCGCCGCGCGGGCGGCTCGGTACGACGCGATGTTCGCCCCTTGGACCCTCGCGGCGGCCGGGCTTCTGGCCTCCTTCGCCTTCCTGTTTCAGCCATCGCTTCCCCTGAAGGCAGCGCTCTTCGCGGTCTTCCTCGGCGTGGCCCTGTCCTCGGGCAAGAAAGTCTCCCTCCCCGCGACCTTCTTCGTCTCCCTCGGCATCGTCGCCGCCAACCTCCTCGTGCCCGTCGGCAAGGTGCTGTGGCGCGCGGGCCCCCTCGTCGTCACCGAAACCGCCCTCCTCGAAGGCCTCGACAAGGCCGTCACCTTCGAGGGCCTCATCTATATTTCCAAGGCCTCCATCCGGCCCGGACTCCGCATTCCCGGCCGTTTCGGCTCCATCGTCGCGCGCGCCTTCGTCTACTACGACCGCATCATCGAGTATCGCGGCCGGCTCAAGCCGGCCACCCTCTTCGCCGACGCGGACGCCCTCATGCTCGCCGTGTGGGACGCGCCCGAGACGCCCTTCGTCGGCGCGCCCGAATCCAGGCCGAAACGAGGGCCCGCGGGCTGCGTCGCCGCCTTCGCCCTCGTCGCCATCGCCTACGCGGCCCTCGCCGCGGGACTCCTCTGGAGGCTGCCATGAAACTGACGACCAAGCTTTCGCTCCTTGTCGGGGCTCCCCTCCTCGTGTCCGCGGTCTTCGGCCTCCTCTTCCTGTCGGGCCTGGCCGCGGGCCTCGAGGAAACGCGGAAGGGCGTCCGGGCGGCGGAAGCCATCGAGGCCTCGAGCCGCCTCGTCGCCGCCGTCCAGCGCGAGCGCGGCGTCGCCAACGTCATCCTCCAGGGCGGATCCGCTCCCGAGGACTTCGCCCGGCTCGGCCTCGAGACCGCGGAAGCCTACTCCGGCTGGCAAAAGCTCGCCGCGCCCGCCCGGCTCGCCAATTCGGGCCAGGTCGAGGAGTCGGTGGAGCTCCTGGCCGATACCCGGAGGAAGGTGCCGGCCAGGGAGCTCTCCCCGACACAATCCTTCAATGAATACACGCGCGCCGTCGAGGCGCTCATCGCCTTCGAAAGTACGGCGGCGCGCGCCTCCCTCGCCGAGTCCGCCAAGGGCTTCGAGCTCTTCGTCACGCTGGAGGAGGCGGGCGAGGCCGCGGGCAAGACCCGCGCCATCTCCGCCGGCACCGCCGCGTCCGACGAGCCCATTTCCGGGGAACGGCTCCTGGCGCTGATCGCCAACTTCGGCTCCGTGCGCGCGAGCCTCGCCTCGAACGCGATCACGCTCTCCGACGACAGCCGCGCCGAACTCGGCCGCCTCCTCGCAAGTCCCGAGTTCGACGAGCTCAGCGCCATCGTCCTCGGCATCGTGGCGCGCGCCGACAAGGGCGGCTACGGCGTCGATCCGCAGCGCGCCTTCGACGTCGCGACCTCGGTGATCTCCGTCATCCGCGCCTCCATCGACCGGGAGATGGCCCTGGCCAAGACGGCGATAGAGGACGAGGCCGCAGGGGTGCGAGCCGGCATCCTCGGCACGGCAGCCGTCGTCGCGGGCCTCGTCGCCCTCGTCGTGGTCCTCTCGCTCCTCGTGGTTCGCCGCCTGGCGCGACGCCTCGGAGCCGTCGGCGACGCCTTCGACGAGATTGCCCGCGGCGAAGGCGACCTCACCAAGGAGATCGCCGTCGACGTGGCCGACGAGCTCGGGGCCCTGGCGGCCGGCTACAACTCCTTCGCCTCCTCGCTCAAGGGCACCGTCGCGCGGGCCAAGGCCGCCGCCACCGCCCTCAGGGGCGACATGGACGAGCTCGCCTCCAACATGAACCAGACCGCGAGCGCCGTCCAGGAGATCGCGGCGACCATCGACGCGATCAAGCAGCAGTCCCTCTCCCAGAGCGCCGGCGTCACGGAATCGGCCTCCACGGTCGAGGAGATGGCCAAGCGCGTCGAGGTCCTGGTGCGCGCGATCGAGCGCCAGGCCGAAAGCCTCGCGGTTTCCAGCTCCTCCATCGAGGAGATGGTCGCCAACGTGCAGTCGGTCACCGCCAACATCGAGCGCATGGGCGAAAACTACCACCGCCTCATGACCAAGAGCGGCGAGGGCCGGACCTCCATCGCCAAGGCCGCCGCGCAGTCCAAGGAGATCGACACCCAGTCGGAATCCCTGCAGGCGGCCAACGCCCTCATCTCGGGCATAGCCGCGCAGACCAACCTGCTCGCGATGAACGCCGCCATCGAGGCGGCGCACGCCGGCGACGCGGGCCGCGGCTTCGCCGTCGTCGCGGACGAGATCCGCAAGCTCGCGGAAAACGCCGCGACCCAGTCCAAGAACGTCGCCCGCGACGTGGCCGCCATCCGACGCGTGATAGCCGACGTCGTCGCCTCCTCCGGCGAGGCGGAGCGCGGCTTCGGCGAGATCTACGACCAGATAGAGAACCTCTCCCACCTCGAGGAGGAGATCAAGTTCGCGATGCAGGAGCAGAGCGCCGGCTCCGCGCAGATCCTGGAGGCGCTGTCCGACATGAACGGCGTCACGCGCGAGGTGCGCGCGGAGTCCGAGGCGATGCGCGAGGGCAGCGCGGCGATCCTCGCGGAGACGAAAGACCTGCTCCGCATCACCGCCGAGCTCGACGCCGGCATGAACGAAATGGCCGCGGGCGCGGAACAGATCCGCAACGCCGCCGTGGAGACGAACGATCTCGCCGCGCGCTCCGCCGGCAACGTGCGCGCCCTCGACGCGGAGATGGCCAAGTTCAAGACGGAGTGAGGCCGGGTCGCCGCACTTTGCGCCGCTGCGCCGGCCGCGGCCCCCGCACCCGCCCCAGCCACGGCCGCGGCCCGGGCCCGCGCGCGTAAAAAGATAAAGCCGCCCCGCTGACCGGCCGGGCGGCTTTTTTGTCGCCGGGACGCTCCGGGCCCTGGTCCCGAAACCCTTGCCTTAGAGCCTGAAACGGTCCGCCGCGGCGCGGACCTCGGCGATGAGGGCCGCGTTCCGGCGGGACAGCTCCGCCGCCTCACCGATCGCCCCCGCTATGGCGGCCGCGCCCGACTCGACGCCTTCGTTGCTCTGCACGACGCCGCGGTTCGCCTCCTTGAGGCGTTCCACGCCTTCCAGGATGACGCGGTTCTCGCCGTCC
>JAEUJG010000499.1 GCA_016794765.1 Spirochaetaceae bacterium
CGCCCCCCTGCCCTTCGCAAGCGAATGGTGCCTTGGCCGTGGCACGGATCCCGGCGCGCTTGGGCGCTACGAGTCGGAAATTCGGCGCTTGGCCGCCGCGTGCGGGGATCGTCTCGAGATTCTCGCCGGGTTGGAGGTCGATTACATCTCCGGGATCGTCGGCCCCGCCGACCCCGCTTTCGCGGGTTTTGATTACCGCTTGGGCTCGGTGCATTTCCTGCGGGTCGAGGGAGAGGAAGCGCCTTGGCCCATGGACTCAACGCCTTCCCTGTTCGCCGATGGCCTCGCGCGACACTTTGGGGGGAAGCCCCGCCGGCTCCTGGAAGCCTATTTCGACGCGGTTCGAACCATGCTGGAGGACAGCACGCCGGACATCGTGGCCCATGTCGACCTCGTGAAAAAATTCAACCGGGGCGGCCGCTTCTTTGACGAGGACAGCCGGCCTTACCGTGCCCTGATGGAGGAAACCATCAGGGCCGTGGCGAACTCGGGCGCCATCCTTGAGATCAACACGGGAGGCATGGCCCGCGGTTGGACCGACGAGCCCTATCCTTCGTCCCGCTAATTTGCGCTGTGCCGGCGGCTCGACATACCGATCGTCCTGGCTTCGGATTGCCACCGCCCCGGACACATCGATTTCTCCTTCGCCGAGACGGCGAGGCTCCTTTCCGACGCGGGGTACGGGGAATTCGCCGAGCTCGGAGACGAGGGCGCGAGGCGGGGCTTCCGGCGCGCGGGCTGAGGCTTCGGCGCGATCGGTCGGTCGAAGCCGCGATTGACAGCCCCCGCCCCCTCGGGTAAGGTGACGCCGGGGGTGGCTCGATGCGGCAATTCCAGGCGCGGATCATTGCGAATCGGCCCGTCGCTGAGGCGTGGCGCGAACTCGTCCTCGAGTGGGAGGCCGAGCCGCCCGAACCGGGACAGTTCCTCACCCTCCGCGTCTCCCCGCGGCTCGATCCACTCCTCCGCAGGCCCTTCGCCTTCTCCGGCTTCAGCCCCGCCGATCCGGCGGGCGGCGCGCCGGCGACGGCCTCCGCCGTTTACCAGGTGCGCGGCTCCGCCACCGCCCTCCTCGCGGAGATCGCTCCCGGCAACTTCCTCGACGCGATCGGCCCCTTGGGCAAGCCTTTTCCCCTGCCCGCCGCCGGAGAGACCGCCCTTCTCGCGGGCGGCGGCATCGGCCTCGGGCCCGTCCTCTTCCTGGCGCGGCGCCTTCGGGCCCTAGCCGCGGCCGGCCAAGGCTCTCCCGAGCCGCGCCTCCTCCTCGGCTTCAGGAACGCCGCCTCCCTGCCCGAACTCGACCTGCCCGAAGGCAGCCTGCTCTGCACCGACGACGGTTCCGCGGGCTTCCGCGGGACGCCGACCGCCAAGCTGGCCGCCGACGCCGCGCTCGCCGAGCTCGGGCACCGCGCCCGGCTCTACGCCTGCGGCCCCGCGGCCATGCTCGCGGGCCTCGCAGCCCTCGCCAAGGAGCGGGGCTGGCGGGCGAGCCTTTCCGCGGAGCAGTGGATGGCCTGCGGGGTAGGGGCCTGCATGGGCTGCGCCCTCCCCCGCGCCGACGGCCAAGGCTACCTCCGCGCCTGCGCCGACGGCCCCGTCTTCGAGGGCGGCGAGATAGACTGGGCGGCCGAGGCGGCCAGGGCCGCGCCCCCAGTCAAGGCGGGCGCCGCGCCAAGGCCGGCCCAAGGCCCCGCCGGGGCGGGCCCCGGAAAGGAGCGGACATGAGTTGCGACCTCCGCGTGCGGATAGGACCGCTCGAACTCGCCAATCCCGTGGGCGTCGCCTCCGGCACCTTCGGCTACGGCGCCGAATACGAGGAACTCGTCGACCTCGACGCCCTGGGCGCGATCTACACGAAGGCGGTCACGAAGGCACCTCGGCCGGGCAACGCGGTGCCGCGCATCGTGGAAACACCGGCCGGCATGCTCAACTCGATCGGCCTCGCCAACCCCGGCCTCGAAGCCTTCGTGGACAGGAAGCTGCCCGAGCTCCGCAAGCTCCGCGCGGCGGTCTTCGTCAACGTCGCCGGCTCGAGCGAGGACGAATACCTCGAGGTCGTGGAGCGCATCGAGGCGGCGGCGGGTCCCTGGGCCCAACCCGGCTCCGGAGCCGCGCGGAGCGGCGTCGACGGCTACGAGATCAACGTCAGCTGCCCCAACGTGCGGCACGGCGGCCTCGCCTTCGGCACCGATCCCGCCCAGGTCGAGCGCCTCACCGCGGCGATCCGCGCGCGCACGGCCCGAGCCCTCGTCGTCAAGCTCACGCCCAACGTCGCGGACGTGTCGCCCATCGCGCGCGCGGCCGAGACGGGCGGCGCGGACGCGGTCTCCCTCATCAACACCCTCGTCGGCATGGTGATCGACGTGAGGCGCCGGAGGCCCGCCCTCGCCATGGGCACGGGAGGCCTCTCCGGCCCCGCCGTGCGTCCCGTCGGCGTCGCATGCGTCCACAAGGCCGCGCGCGCGGTGAAGATTCCCGTCATCGGCCTCGGCGGCATCACGTGCGCCGACGACGCCCTCCAGTACCTCCTCGCGGGCGCGAGCGCCGTCCAGGTGGGCACCGGCACCTTTGTCGATCCGCGAACGGCCGCGGAGGTCCTCGCGGGCGTCCAGGCCTGGATGGAAGCCCAGGGAGTCGCGCGGGTCGAGGACATCAGGGGCATGCTCCTGGCCTGAGGCGGCGCGCGCGGCCGAGCCGAGCGGCCCTGGACCGCGCCGGCGGACGCGCCGACGGCCGGCGGGCAGCCGAGCCGGAACGCGAAGAGGCAGGGACTCCGCCCTCCCCCGCCTTCGATGCGTGGACCGTCCGCTAGAAGTTGATCGTCGCGATCGCGAACTTGAGCCTCGTCGCCGTCGCGTCGTAGTACGCGACATAGACGGTCACGCCGTCGCTCACCGCGCTCGGCGCCGAACCGACGTCGTTCGCGCTCGCGTCGACGGTGTAGGAGTACCAGGTCGACATGTTGTAGGACTTGCCGAGAAGCAGGTTCTTGGTGGTGGAATCGTAGTACGCGGCATGGTAGACGTCGGAGAGGTTGGGAGCCAAACCGATCGCGTTCGCGACAACGTCGGACTGGACGAAGGACATCGAAGCCGCTATGACGCCGTCCGACCAGGTCGTTCCCCCGTTCGTCGTATAAACGTACCTGAAGGCGCCGCCGGAGGCGCCGTCGGCGCAGGTAACGAGGAAGCTGTGGTGCGCGGTCCCGAATTTGTCGTTGTAGGAAAGGGCCGCGGCCGACTGGAATTCGCCCACGTCGGTCGGTCCGATCGCCGTCGCCCCCGCGAGGGAGGCTCCCGTGGCGTTGTTGCGGACGGCGGCGTAGAGGCGCCGGGCGGCGTAGTCCTGCCAGCTTATGTACATGCCCTGGCCGTTCGAGGCCAGTTTCGGGTAGCGTATCTGGTTCGTCGTGGACTGTATCTCCGCGGCGGCGCCGAAGCTCGATCCGCCGTTGGAGGAGAATCGGTACTTGAGCGTGTAGGGAGCCGTCGCGCTCGTGATGTAGGCGACGTGGACATAGATCGTCGTCGTGCCGTAGACGGCGACGGCTGGGGCGTACAGGGACGAGGCGTCGGTCGCGAGCGCCGCCGCCGTGGACCAGCTGCTCCCTAGATTCGTGGACTTGCGGTAATAGAGCGTGCTTCCCTCGGTGTACAAGGCGTGGATCGCGCCGCCGTAGTCGACGGCCAAGGCCGGCTTCCGGCCCTTGAAGGCGATGTCGGCCGCGGTCGTGTTCCAGGTCGCGCCCTGCGTCGAGCTTCGGAGCAGCTGGATGTAGTTCTGGGCCGTGTCCCAGTAGGCGATGTAGATGTTGTCGAAGGTCCGATCCGCGGCGATCGCGTTTTCCGAACCGAAGGCGGAGCTGTCGGCGCCGACGTCGGGCAGGGTCACCGTCGAGAACGCGTAATTATCCACGGTGACGCTTACGGAATTCGTGGCGGTGTTGCCGGCGGGATCGTAGGCGGTCGCGGAAAGGGTGTGCGCGGAGCCTTCCGTCAGCGGCGAGGTGTCAACGTACTGCGGCGAGATGTATGCCGAGGCCGTGTCTTCCCCCTTCGAAGCGCCATCATAGAAGAAGGCGACCTTCCAGACGCTCGTGCCGTCGGTGGCGTCGGCATAGGTGTAGAGCGTCGTGTCGGCGACGGGGCCGGCGGCCGGCGCCGTGACCGAAACCGAGGGATTGGTCTTGTCGAGGTATCTAGCCCGGTCGGCGCTTACCGCGGAAAGATTGCCCGCGTTGTCGCAGGCGACGGCCTTGAGGTAATAGGTGCCCTCCGCGTCCGCGGTCGTGCTCCAGGCCCAGGCATACGCGGCCGCGGTGTCGGTGGCCACGAGGTTCGTCGTGCCCGCGTCGGCCGTGTCCTTGTAGAACTTGACGTGCCTGATCGCCGTCGGGCTCGTGCCCGTGTTGGTCACGGTGGCCGTGAAGGTGAAGCTGCCCGACTTGAGATAGGCCTGTCCGCTGCCGCCATAGGTGTTCGCAAGGGTGACGGAGGGCTCCGTACGATCCACGTACCTCGTGTTGACGCTTGCCGTCGAGACGTTGCCCGCGACGTCGAGGGCCCTCGCCTTTATGTAGTAGGTCCCCTCGGTCTGGGCCGAGGTGTCCCAGGTCCACTCGTACGCGGAGCTCGTGTCCGTGGCGACGAGGTTGGAAAGGCCCGTACTGGCCGTGTCCTTGTAGAACTCGACCGCCTGGATGCCGGACTGCGTGCCGCCGCCCGAGTTCGTCACCGTGGCCGTGAACAGGAAGGAGCCCGACTTGAGGTAGGACTGGTCGGCGGCGTTCGTATCGTAGGTATTGGCGACCGAGGACAGCGTTGGGGCGGCCGTGTCGACGAGGAGGGAAAGAGTGCCCGCCGAGGAGGTTTCGTTGCCGGCCGCGTCCCGGGAAAGGGCGGAGAGCGTGTGGCTGCCCGCCGCGCACGCCACGTCGACGGCCCAGGCGCCGCCGGCCGCGACCGCCGCGCTCCCGAGGCTCGTGACGCCTGACTTGATGAAGACGGTGGTTCCGACCTCGCCCGTGCCCGAAAGCGAGAGGCCGCCCGCAAGCAGGGTGATGTTGTCGGTGCTCGAGGAGCCCGTGTCGTCGGAGGCCAGGAGGTCGGGCGTCGTCGGGGCGGTCGGCGGAACACGGTCCATCGTTATCGAGGCGGCGGCGAGCATGCCGGTTTCCCAGGAGGAGAGGGTCGCGTTCCAGCCTTCGAACTGGACCCGCAACTCGACCGGCCCGTCGACCGCCGAATAGGGGGCGGCGGACAGGTCGACACTGTTGACCGGTATCGCCGCGCCGGAATAGGGATCGACCACCGTCTCCGTGCTCCATGCGGCGCCGTCGTCGCTGATCTTGTAGCGGATCCGCGTATAGTTCGTGCTCGCGACGAGGCTCATGTTCACCGTGGCCGCCTTCGTGTAGCCGGCCGCGCTCGACACATCCGTGGAGGCGAGCTGCGTGATGGCGCCCGCGAGGATGTCCTTGGTTTTGAAGGCCTCGCTCCGCCCGTCGAGCATCCCGCTCCCGTCCTCCCCCTTCACGCCGGAGACGCGGAGCGTGAAATCGGCGTTGACGTCGAGGAAGGGGAGCACGCGGATCCTCAAGGTGTTCGAGGCGCCGAGATAGGTGACGCCTTCCGGCGGGTAGTCCACGTCGCTCCCCGACTCCTTGTGGATCACGACCGTACCCGTGGAGACCGTCGAAAGGTCTATCGGCCGGTCGAAGGCGATGTCCATGGAGCCCGTCGGGCTGAAGCGGTTGGCCCCATCCTTGGGGATGGAGATCGAAACCACCTCGAGGTAGCGGTCGTTCGCCTGCATCACCTTCTCCTCGATCTCCTTCACGAGATCGACGGGATTCGAGCAGGTCGAAAGCCAGAAGGCCCCGGCGAGGAGCGCCGCGGCGAGGGGCAAGGCTTTCAATCGTCCCATGCGTCCACCTCCACGGAAACGGCCTCCGAGGCCCGGGCCGTAGGCACGGCCTCCGAAGCCAGGTCGATGCGCGCGGCGAGCTCCGGATTCGCCAAGCGGAGCCGCGCGAGGAGCTCGTCCGAACGGGTGAAGTCGCGCATCGCGTAGGATGCGCGGGCGGCTCCCGCGAGCGCGGTCGGGTTGTCGGGCGACAGCGCGAGCGCCTTCATGTACTGGGCATAGGCCGCCTTGGGGTCGCCCTGCAGGTAGAGGGCGTTCCCGAGGTTGGCCAAGGCGGGCGCGTAGGAGCCGCCCTTGGAGGCCGCGGTGAACTGCTCGACGGCCTTGTCGAGCATGCCGAGCTGGGCGTAGAGCACGCCGATCCTGTTCGCGGACTGCTGGGGACCGCGTCCGGCGGCGCGGTCCGCCGACTGGATCGCCGCGACGCGGGGGCCTGCCAGCGCCTCCTGGACGCGCCTGATCTCGGAGCGGTATTCCGCTACGATCCGCTCGGGAGAGGGGATGGCGACGGCGATGCCGCCCTCCACGAAGCCCACGGGTTCGTAGGTCTTCCACGCCTCGCGGATCGGGAAGAAGCCCCCTTGCCCCGACGCTCCGGCCCGGTTCCACTCCTGGGCTCCGAGGCGCCAGGCCCGGAAGAAACCGTCCTTGACGGCGGTGACCTCGACCGGAATCCAGGCGCGGCCGTCGCGCGTGAGAAAGTCCTCGGGCGAGAGGATTTTTTCGGCCTTGTCCGGCCCCAGCCCCGAGTCGAAGGCGATGAAGATATGGCCCGGCGTCGTCACGAAGGCGGCGCCGATGCCGACGGCTTCGAGGAGGGCTGCGTAGAGCGTCGAGAGGTCGTCGCAGTCCCCCGCGCGGTAGGCGAGGGTCTGGTTGGGAAACTGGAGGAAATCGACCGCGGCGGCATCCGCGGAGAGCTCGGTGAAGGGAGTCTTGGGATCTATGGCGTAGCCGAGTCCATAAAGCTTGAGCGTCTGGAACAAGCCGGCGGCGGTGCGAAAATCCTCGGAAACCGGCGGCGCTCCTTCATAGCGGACGGTCGAGGCCACATTCTTCGCGAAGCCGAGGACGAGGGGATCCTTCGCGGTGACGAAGGCCGCCGCCTTGCGGTCGTCGTCCCATTGCATGGCGTTGCGGTTCATCACCTGCACCGTGACCGGCTTGGAGACGCGCCGTTCGCCGCCGAGGTAGAAATACTCGACCAGGATCTCTCCGGCGGTCTTCGTACCCTCGGTGACCTTGAAGATCGCGTCGTTGAAGAGGGCGTAGACCGGGACGTCCCGGCTCTCGCCGCCGCGGAGCGTGCCGAGATCCGCGCAAAGCCGCGGTCCGTCCATGTACTGTTTCGCGTAAAAGGACACGCGGACCTTTTCCAAGGCCGCCGACTCGCCGTTCTCGATGCGGATCGTTCCGGCGGGATTCTTGTCGTAATAGCTGTAAAACAGGGGGAAGACCCGGTCGAGTCGCTCCTCGACGCGGATCTCCGTGCCCTTGCGGCCGCCGGCGAGATCATAGCCGATCCCGAGCTGGATGGAGACGCCTTGGTAGAGCGGACCGGTCGGCGTGAAGAGTTGCCGCAACCTGGCGCCGAGCCCCAGGCCCGTGGTCGGGCCGAGACGGAGAAAGGCCTCGAGACCGCCTTCGGCATAGGGATTGCGGATCGTCCCGACCTCGGCGAAGGCCATGTAGATGCCGCCGCCGGCGAAGGCGCGGAGCGAAATCCGGGCCGACGGATCGTACGCGAGGCCGATCGCGCCGCCGCCTGAAAGGACGCTGAGTCCGCCCGCGCCGCCGTTGAAGGGAAGATAGTCGAAATCGAGCGCGACGCGGCCAAGGAGGAAACGGGCGAATCCCGGGCGCAGGTCTCCCCGGAGCGAAGCGCCCCCTCCCATGTCGAAGAGCGGCAGATCACCGTCGACGATCGGGCCGAACGCGATCGAGAGCGAGGGGACCGCGTTCAGGGAAACGTCGCTCGCCGGGCTGGCCTGCAGGACTTGAGTAGGAAGGAGTATTTGGAGCGATAGGAGAAAAACAAGGCGGGAATACTTCATTGGGCACCTCCGAAGAGGCAGGGGAAACGACACCAACAAGATCCTACGTCATTAATGATACTCCTTTACCTGATTTTTTCAATAATGTTTTTAATCCGCGAATCGATTCAGCCGCGATCGATACCCTTCGAAACCCCGGGTCCCGCGGGTTCCCAGGCGATGCGGACAAAGGACATGTCGTCCTGTTGGGGGATTCTTCCGCGGTGGGCGTCCACGGCCCCGGACAGCGCCGCGGACAGGGTTCCGGGGGAAGCGGCGGACGCGGCGAGGGCGCAGAGCCGAGCCTCGCCGAATTCGAGGCCCCGAGGGTCTTCCTGTTCGACGAGGCCGTCGCTGTAGACGAAGACCGAATCGCCCGGCTCGAGCCGCCAGCGCGAAACGGTCACCTCGATCGTGCCCTCGACGCCGAGGGGAAGGTTGCGTCCCTTTCCATGAAGGCGATACTGGCGACCGCCCCTGAAGAGGCGGGCATGGGCATGGCCCATGTCGGCGACGGAAAGCAGGCCGCTCGCCTCGTCGAGGGTCGCGAAGAAACCGGTCAGGTATTTTTCAAGATGGAAGGTCGCCACCAGCGCCTCGTTGAGCTCGATCGCCAGGGCCTCGAGGCCGCAGCTGAAATCGAAGCTCCGGAGCATGCCCCAGACCATCGCCACGACGAGCGAGGCGGCGACGCCCTTGCCCGAGACGTCGCAGAGGGCGAAGAATCGCAGGGAAGGGCCGAGGCGCTTCGCGAACCAAAAATCGCCGCCGACGCCCTTGGCGGGCCGCGACCAGGCCTCGAAGCGGAGAGCCCCGCCTCCGATGGCGTCGTTCGCCGCCTCGAGGCGCTCCTGGAGCCTGCCCGCGAGATCGATGTCCTCCTGGGTCATCTCCGAAAGATATTCGGCGAGGTCACGGGAGGAGACGAGGCCCCGGAACCTTCCGGCCTCGTCGACAAGGGCGCGATAGGGCGCCGACGCCCCCGCTTCGGATTCGGCGGCGAGAGCGAAGACGCCGATGTGGGCGTCCGCGGTCGGCGCGTCCTCGGCCAGGTCGGCGACCGGCGTGCGGCCCAGGATGTCGCGGCCGTAGGGCTTGCCGAGGAGGGAAAACAAGCGGTCCCGCGTGACCACGCCGCGCGGCCTCCCCGCCTCGTCGAGGACGGCCACCGCCTCTATCCGTTCGTCCCGCTGGAACTCGTCCGCGAGGGCAACCGCGTTGGCCGCCTGGGGCACGGTGAAAAAATGCCTCGCGGCGCGGAGGGCCGAGGAGGCGTAGGAGCGGCCCGGTGCCGATTCCGAGATGACGGGAACCTTTCGTTCGCTGTGCATGGCGCGAGTCTCCCGCCGGAAGGTTAGTCCTTCGTGAGGAGGCGGTCATTTCTCGGTTTTTTAGCGGCGCCCTCATCGTGTTTTCACGCCCGGCCTCCATCATCGGCGCGAACTCGACCGCTCCGGGAGGGAACATGGAATGGACGGTGGCTGAACTGGGAGCGAGCGGGGTGGAAATCAGGATCAAGGGCGATTGCGACCTCTACCACGCTCCGGCCTTCGCGCGGGACATCCTCGGCGGCATCGAAAGGGGCTGGCGCTCCGTCCGCGTGGACGCCGCGGAACTCGTCTACCTCGATTCGACGGGCGTGGGCGCCTTCATTCGGATACTCCAGGCGCTGAAAAGCCGCGGGGGACGACTCTCAACGCGGGGCCTCCGCGGGGCGCCGCGCCGCGTCCTTGAGATGTCCAACATCCTCGCCCTCCTCGGCGACGAAGGTCCGGGGGAGGTTCGTCGATGAGGCCCCTCGTGATCCGCAAGCTCATCGTCGACGAACGCAACGAGCTTTTCGACGCCCAAGGCATGCGACTCGCCGTCTTCCCCAGCGTTTACGAGAGGATCCGGGATTACGCGGCGGAAATCCTCGCCGACTGCCCGGCGGCCTTCCGCGAAGGCACGCTCCTTGAGCAACAACTCTCCGAGATCCTCAAGAACGGGATCAAGCACGGCAACCGGCGCGACCCGCGCAAGAAGCTCCGGGTTTGGTACGACGTAAGGAAGCGCGCCCGTTTCATCGTGGAGGACGAGGGCGAGGGATTCCTGGAGCTCGACGCCTGGAACGAGTTCTACCGCCGCCGCCAAACCGCGCTCCACGAGGAGGATTTCGACACCTTCCTCGGGATGGCCGGCTACCGCGGGCCGAGGAGCGACGAGGAGGACGGCGGCAACAGCCTGATCGCCGCGCTCGAGTACTGGAACGGCGGCATGATCTACAACGCCGCGCGGAACAAGGTCGGCGTGGTCCGCTGGTTCACGGGCGGCTCGGGGACCTGAGCGGTTGACGAGATTCTAACGCGATCCTGACGAAAAGCCGCGGGCGACGGGCCTAGGCTCTTCGCGGAGCACCGACATGAACACCACGCTTTCCGGAAAATGGCTCGAGCGCCTCTCCTCGCTCGATCACGCGCTGCAGCCCATCGCCCGCTTCGCCTCCGGCGAGGCCTACGGCTTCGAGGCCCTGCTGCGGGGCTGGGACCGCGCCGGCTTCGCGGACATCGCGTCGGTCTTCGACCTGGCCTTCGAGGAAAAGGTGCTCTACGCCCTCGACCTCGCGCTGCGCCGCAAGGCCTTCGCCAAATTCCGCGCGGCCGCGCCCGCGGCGGCCAAGCTGTTCTACAACGTCGACAACCGACTCCTCGAGATGCCCGACTACGCGACGGGCAACACCCTCGCGATAGCCCGCGAAACCGGCCTCTCCCCGTCGCGGATCGTCATCGAGCTGTCGGAGCTCCACGAGCCCGCGGAGCGGACGGGATTCGACCGGGTCGTGGATTCCTATCGGCGACAGGGATTCCGCATCGCGCTCGACGACTTCGGCTCGGGCTACGCGGGACTGAAATTCCTCCACCGGGCCGAGCCGGACATCGTCAAGATCGACCGCTACTTCGTGGCCAGCTGCGGGGAGGATCCGCGGAAGGCGGCCTTCCTCGAGAAGATCGCGAGCATGGCCCACCTCATGGGCATCAGCGTGGTGGCCGAAGGAATCGAAACCGAGCGGGAGTTCCAAACCTGCGCCGAGGCGGGATGCGACTTCGCGCAGGGCTTTTTCGTCGCTCGTCCGACCCTGGAGGCCGCCGGGATCCGCGGGAACTACGCCTCGCCGGCGATGGCGCGCGGAGCGGCTTCGCCGGAACGACGAGCTCCGGGACAGGCCGGCGTGGTCGGCGGGGACCGCCTCTCCGAGACGGAGGAAGTCGAAGTGGGGGTCGCCCTGCCGGAGGTCCTCGCGCGTTTCAGGAAGGACCCGGGGATCAGCCTCCTGCCCGTCGTCGACGGCAACGGGGAGGTCGTCGGCGTCTACCGCGAACGGGACTTCCGGGAATACGTCTACTCGCCCTACGGCATCGCCATCCTTGAACACCTGGCCGCGGATTCGGGAGGACAGGCCCTCCTTTTCAAGGCTCCGGTGGCGCCGATCGGCGCCGACCTCGCCCGCGTCGTGGAGCTCTACGGAGCCTCTCCCGATTCCGGCGGCGTGGTGATGACCGAGGCCGGGCGCTACGCCGGCATCCACCGCGCGGAGGACCT
>JAEUJG010000508.1 GCA_016794765.1 Spirochaetaceae bacterium
CCCGGAGGCACTCGCAGGACGAGAGCCTTCCGGCGAGATTCTCGTAGTCGACGACGCGCTTGGCGTAATAGTCGACGCTGAAGGTCTGGTTCGAGAAGGTCTTGCCGCAGGCCGTACAGCGGAAGCGCGGCACTGGGCCGATCGCCTTGGTCGCGTAGGCGCCCCTGGGCTTGTAGGCGTGGTAGCGAAAGCCCGGGGCTTCTCGGTGGTGCTCGCAGCCCGGGCGGGGACAAAATGGGGGGATGAACGCTGTCATGCCCCAGCTACGCTTGAGACAGGCGCACCTGATTGAAGCGCAACAGTCTTCGAGGCAGTTACTCAGGCATAGCGCAACGCGCCGACCGCGTTCTCTTCGCTCCGGGCAAGCATAAAGAGATAGTCGGAGAGCCGATTCAGGTATCTGCGCAGCGGGTCACCGACCTCGACCTCCCGCGCGAGGGCCACGACGAGGCGCTCGGCGCGACGCGCGACGGTGCGGGCCACGTCCAGGGCGGCCGAACCGGGGGTCATGCCGGGAAGCACGAAGCCGGTGAGCGGAATGCGCTTTTCCAGGGCTTCGGTGGCCTTCGTGAGCCGCTCCTCGTCGGCCGCGACCAAGGGCTTGGTGAAGGGCTGGCCGCGGGAGGCGAGCTCGGCGGCAACCCGCACGAGGTCGCGCTGGATGGCCTCGATCGCCGAGAGCGTCTCGGGCTGGGCACAGGAGTGCCGCGCCAGGCCGAGGAAGGAGGACAATTCGTCCACCGTCCCGTAGGCCTCTACCCTCATGTCGTCCTTCCAGACCCGTTCGCCCGACCAGAGGCTTGTGAGCCCCTCGTCGCCCGTCTTTGTCACGATGCTCATAAGATTAAAGATACCGAACTTGGGCCGCCGGAAAAAGCCCTGCCGCGGCCGAAATCGCTGATTGATCTAAAAACGCCGCCGTCCCGCCCTCCGCCGGCTCCGCGCCCCGTTGACGCAACCAAGCGCGAGGGCCATTCTCTCCCCATGACACCGCAGCACCCCGCCTTCGAGCTTCTGACCGACCGCGAAATTCCCGAGTTCCGCGCCCGCGGAATTCTCTACCGCCACAAGGCCACGGGCCTCGAGGTCTACCGCCTCGTCTCCGAGGATCCGGAAAACACCCTCGCCTTCGCTTTCAGGACGCCGCCGCGCGACGGAACGGGCGTCTCCCACATCGTCGAGCATTCCGTCCTCTGCGGTTCCGAACGCTACCCGGTCAAGGACGCCTTCCTCGTCATGGCCAGGCGAAGCCTCGCGACCTTCCTCAACGCCTTTACCTACCCCGACCGGACCGTCTATCCCGCGGCGAGCGCCGTGGAGGCGGACTACTTCAACCTCCTCTCCGTCTACGGGGACGCGGTCTTCTTTCCCCGCCTCACCGAGGAGACCTTCCTGCAGGAAGCCCACCATCTCGAGTACGACGAGGAGGGCCGACTCGAGGTGAAGGGCGTCGTCTACAACGAGATGCGCGGCGACTATTCCTCTCCCGATTCGCTGACCGCGACGGTCTCCATGCGGAGCCTCTTCACGCCCGGCCACCCCTACTCCTTCGACTCCGGCGGCGATCCCGCGGCCATCCCCACCCTCGACTACGAGGGCT
>JAEUJG010000516.1 GCA_016794765.1 Spirochaetaceae bacterium
CCTCGAGGCGCAAGGGGCCCGTCGGCTTGTCGCTCAGGAGCTGCCCCCGGAAATCGTGGAGGAGGCAAGCCCGCCGGGGCGACAGCGCCGAGGCGATCGGCCGCCAGTTCCCGATGGACATGGCGACGCCGTTCAGGAGGACGACGGGGGAGGCTCCGTCGCCGCCCCCGCCCGAGAGCTCGTAGGCGAGTACCGCGCCCCTCGCGGCGAAGCGTTCCACGCCCTAGATCCCGAGGTAGGCCGAGACGACGTGGGGATTGGTCAAGAGGCCCTTCGCGTCGTCCTCCACCGCTATCGCGCCGTTCTCCAGCACGTAGCCCCGGTCGATCGAGCGGAGGCTTTCCCGCACGTTCTGCTCCGTTACGAGGATCGAAACCGACTTCTTGAGCAGGGTGAGCCGCTCGAAGACCTCCGCCACGATGGAGGGCTGGAGGCCCAGGGAAGGCTCGTCGAGGATGAGGAGCTTCGGGTTCGCCATGAGGGCCCGCCCGATCGCGACCATGCGCTGCTGGCCGCCGGACATCGTGCCGGCCAGCTGGCGGTAGCGCTCCTTCAGGATCGGGAAGAGCTCGAGGACGACCTCGAGCTGGCGCGCCGCGTTGGCCTTGGCGTGGGGGATGTACGCGGCGCCGAGCTCCAGGTTGTCGGCGACGGACATGCCGGGAAAGAGCTCGCGCTCCTGCGGCACGAGGGCGATGCCCGCCCGCGCGATCTCGTGGGTCTTGCCGCCGCCGATCTCCCGGCCCTCCAGCGAGATGGAGCCGGAGCGCGGGGAGACGAGGCCCATGATCGCGTTGATCAGGGTGGTCTTGCCCGCGCCGTTGGGGCCGAAGAGGCCGACGGACTCCGCGCCAACCTCGATGGAGACGCCGCGGAGCACGGTCAGCTTGCCGTACCCGCATTCCAGGTTTTCTACTTTAAGCATGGACGGCGGCCCCTCCCAGGTAGGCTTCGACGACGCGCGGATTCTTGGACACTTCCTCGTAGGGACCGGAGGCGATGAGCTCGCCGGCCTCGAGGACGATGACGCGATGGGTGAGCTCGCGGATGACGCCCATGACGTGCTCGACGACGCCGACCGCGAGGCGGCGCTCCTTGGCGACGCGCCGGACCGTCGCGATGAGGTCCTTGGTCTCGTCGGCGTTGAGGCCGGCCATCACCTCGTCCAGGAAGAGCACCTCGGGCTCGTTCGCGAGCGCGCGGGCGATCTCCATCTTCTTGATCTCGAGGATGGTGAGCCGCGTCGTCTCGCGCTCGAGGTCGGCCAGGCCGAGCTCCAGGCAGAGCGCCTCGGCCTTGCGGCGGGCCTCCTTGAGGCCGTTGCCGCGGGCGAAGATGGAGCCGACCATCACGTTCTCGAGGAGGGTGAGGTTCTCGAGGGGATGGATGAGCTGGTAGGTGCGGGCGATGCCCATGCGCGCCCGTTCGTGGGCCGGCGCGTAGGTGATGTCGCGGCCCTTGTATTCGATCCGGCCGGCGCTCGGCATCGCGATGCCGGAGACGAGGTTGATGAAGGTCGTCTTGCCGGCGCCGTTCGGGCCGATGATCCCGAGGATCTCGCCCTCCTCCATGGAGAAGGAGACGTCGTTGACGGCCACGAGGCCCATGAAGCGCTTCGTGAGCCCTTCGGTCCTGAGCTTGGTCACGCTTTCCTCCTCTTGTCGGCGGAACGCCGCATCGCGCGGGCCTGGCCGAGCAGTCCCTGGGGCATGAAGAGAATGACGATGATGATGATGACGCCGTAGACCACGAGGTGGCCGTAGGGAATCTTGAGCTTGAGCCACTCCGCCGCGAGGCCGAGGAGGACGGCGCCGAGGACCGGACCGACCGTGCTGTGCACGCCGCCGAGCAGCGCCATCGCGAGCGGCAACAGGGTGAAGTTCGCGTCGAAGACGCTCTCCGGCGTCGCGAAGCCGTAGGACTGCACGTAGATGCCGCCGAGGAGGCCCTGGATGGAGGAGGTGACGACGAAGGCGACGAGGAGCCAGCGGAAGATGTTCACGCCGCTCGACTTCGCGGAGGTCTCGTTGTTGCGGATGGCCGTGAGCGCGTAGTGGACCCGGCTGTTCTCGAACCACCAGGAGGCGCCGAGGGCCACGGCCAGTCCGGCCAGCGCGAGCCAATAGAGCTTGCCCGCGTCCCCGCCGAAGATGACGCCCTGGAGGACGACGCCTTCGGGACCGCCGGTGAAGTCGTGGAGGTTGTGGATCACGATGCGGAAGATCTCGGCCAGCGCGAGCGTGACGATGGAGAAGTACATCGCGCGGAGCCGGAGGATGAGGAAGCCGATGAGGAGGGCGACGAGGCCGGAGAAGACGGCCGCGAAGGGGATGGAGAGCCAGCCGGGCATGCCCGCGCGCAGCACGCCGAGGACGGAGGCGTAGGCGCCGAGGCCGAAGAGGCCGGCTATGCCGAAGGAAATCTGGCCCGACCTGAGGAGCATGTCCCAGGTGACGGCCAGCGCCATGTACATGATGATGTTCCGCGCCACCTGGAGGGGGTAGGCTCCCGCGAAGGCGGGAAGCGCCACCGCGACCGCCAGCGCCAGGGCGGCGAGCGCGCGTGAAAGGTTTCGGTTCACGACTTCCTCCACTTGATGGACCGGCCGAGGATGACCACGATGATGAGGACGAAGAAGACGATGTCCGCCCAGCCGCGCAGGTCGCGGAAGGCGCGGAGGAAGCTCTCCGCCAGGCCGAGGAGGAGGCTGGCGCCGAGGATGCCCGGGATGTTGCCGATGCCCGCCACGGCGACGAGGCAGAAGCTCTTCATCGTGAAGGGCCCGCCGACGCCGGGGAAGATCGCCGACTTCGTCAGGAAGAGGGCGCCCATCGCGCCGACCAAAAAGAGGGCAAGCGCGAAGACGAGGCCGTAGGTGCGGTCCACGTCGATGCCGACGATGGCCGCGCCGCGCGGGTTCTGGCCGACGGCCAGGGCCGCCTTGCCCGCGGTGGTCTTCGTGAGGAAGAGCCTGAGGCCGTAGGCGAAAACGATCGCCACGGCCACGAAGACGAAGGACCAGACGCCGAAGGAGAGCTCGCCGATGTCGACCGAGGCGGAGACGTAGTCGAGGGAGATCTTGCGCGTCTGCGAGGTGAAGAGGATGTTGACCGCCTGGGAAAGGGCGATGCCGAGGCCGAAGGTGAGGATGAGCTGGTTGAGCTCGGGCGCCTTCAGGGCCTTGCGGATCGTCAGGCGGAAGACGATCCAGCCGAAGAGGCCGGTGACGGCCGCCGTCGGGAGGGCGGCGACCAGGGGATCCATGCCGGTGGCCCGGCACGCGAAATAGGTGGCGTACGCCGCGACCATCATGAACTCGCCGTGCGCGAGGTTCACGATGTGGACGATGCCGAGGACGAGGCCCATGGGGATCGCGATCGCCGCGTAGAGGCCGGCCTGCTGGATTCCGTAGATGAGGACGGTGGGCTTCCAGAACAGGATGAGGACCGCGGCCGCCAGGCCGAGTGCGACGAGGATCGTCGTGCGACGTTTCATAGCCATCTTGACTGCCTTTGTTGCCGGGATTCGCCGCCCGCGAAGGGCGCCGCGGCCCGATGGGTCGCGGCCCCTCCCGGGCGGCCTCGATCAGCTGAGTGTCTCCGGACTCACTTCCACTTCGGGAAGGGATAGACC
>JAEUJG010000530.1 GCA_016794765.1 Spirochaetaceae bacterium
CCTCGAGGCCCTCAAGAACGAGTTCAACGGCGTCAGGACCGGGCGGGCCTCCCCCGCCCTCCTCGACAAGATCCGCGTCGACTACTACGGCCAGAAGACCCCCCTTCCCCAGGTCGCCACCGTCTCCGTTCCCGAGGCCCGCCTCATCGTCATCCAGCCCTGGGACCGAAGCCTCATCGGCGAGATCGAGAAGGCCATCCAGAAGTCCGAGCTTTCCCTCAACCCCTCGAACGACGGCAAGGTCATCCGCATCGCGATCCCGCCCCTCACCGAGGAGCGCCGCAAGGAGCTCGCCAAGCTCGCCAAGAACATGACCGAGCAGTCCCGCGTCCAGGTGCGCAACATCCGCCGCGACGGGCTCGAGGACCTGAAGAAGCAGCTCGCCGCCGGCGGCGTGCCGGAGGACGCGATCAAAAAGGAGGAGGACGAGCTCCAGAAGCTCACCGATTCCTACATCGCCCTCATCGGCAAGGCCTACGAAGAAAAAGAAAAAGAAATCATGGAGATCTGAAAGGAGTCCCCCGTGCCTTCCTCCCCGCAGCGCTCCGTCCCGGCCCACGTGGCCATCTTCATGGACGGCAACGGTCGCTGGGCCACGGCGCGGGGCCTCCCCCGCACCGAAGGTCACCGCGAAGGCCTCGAGGCCGCCAAACGCATCGTCAAGTCCGCGGCGGACTCCGGCGTCCGCTTCCTCACGCTCTATACCTTCTCCACGGAGAACTGGAAGCGGGCGGCCGAGGAAGTCGGCTTTCTCATGGGCCTCATCAAGCGGCACCTCGTCGCCGAACTCGACTTCTACCGCGAAAACCGCATCCGCGTCGTGCATTCCGGCGATCCCGCGGGCCTGCCCCGCGATGTCCTGGCGGAGATCGAGCTCGTCCAGCGCGACACCAAGGACTACGACCGGCTGACGGTCAACCTGGCCATCAACTACGGCGGCCGCGACGAGATCGTCCGCGCAGCCAGGAAACTCGCCGCCGCGGGTCGGGAGATCACCGAGGCCTCCATTGCGGAGAACCTCGACCGCCCCGAAATACCCTTCCCCGACCTCGTGCTCCGACCGGGCGGGGAAACCCGCCTGTCCAACTTCCTTCTCTGGCAATGCGCCTACGCCGAGCTCATGTTCCTGCCCAAGCTCTGGCCCGACTTCGGCCCCGAAGACCTAAAGGCGGCCTTGGACGAGTATTGCCGTCGGGACCGGCGCTTTGGAGGCACCGCTTGAGCAACCTGACCCAGCGTCTTCTCCTCTTTTTCGTCGGCGTTCCGGCGATCATCGCCATCGTGGTCTTCCTGCCCCAGGGCCGCCACGCGGCGGTCGTCGCCCTCCTCCTCCTCTTTTCCGGCGGCTCGGGCGTGGAGCTCGGACGGCTCTTCGTCGACAAGGGGATCGCGGTGAAACCCGCGGTCTTCGGCGCCATCGCCGCGGTCGGTCCCGGCCTGTTCTACGCGGCGCTCTTCATCAAGCGCGGCTCCCTGGCCGCGGCGGGCATCGGTTCCTTCGTCGCCGCCATCCTCGCGGTCATCGTGCTCTCCGCCTTCGCCTTCTCCCCGAAGGAGAAGATCCCGGACATCCTGCCGCGGGCGACGGGCTACGGCTTCGCCTTCATCTATCCCGGCCTCCTCGCGGGATTCCTCGTCCTCATCGCGGCGCAACCTCCGCGCGCGACCGAGGCCATCATCACCTTCGCCTGCATGACCTTCGGCAACGACAGCCTCGCCTGGCTGGCCGGCACGACACTCGGCAAGCGCCGCGGCCTCATCGCCGTCTCCCCGAACAAGAGCCTCGAGGGCTTCTTCGGCGGCGTGGCCGGCTCCCTGGCCGGCGGACTTGCCGCCTATTTCGCCTTCCCCGCCTCCTTCCCCATTCCGGTCTGGGCCCTCCTCCTCATGGCCGTCGCCGTCGCCCTGGCGACCGTCCTCGGCGACCTCTTCGAAAGCGGCCTCAAGCGGAGCGCCGGCGCCAAGGACTCGGGCGGCGTCGTTCCCGGCCGCGGCGGTTTCCTCGACTCCTTCGATTCCCTCCTCTTCGCGGCGCCGGTCTTCTTCGGCCTCGCGGTCCTCCTCCGGCTCTTCAGGTAGCGCCGTGGCGAAAAAACGCATCGTGCTGGCCGGGGCCACGGGTTCCATCGGCCGCCAGACCCTCGAGGCCGCCGCGGCCTTCCCCGACCGCTTCGAGATCGTCGCCCTGGCCGCCAACCGCGACGAGGCCGGCCTCCGCCGGGCCGCGGCCGCCTGGCCCGAGGCCAAGCTCTGCCTCTCCGGCGATTCGTCCTCCGCGCGGGCCGCCGACGGCATCGCGTATCACGGCCCCGAAGGCCTCCTCGCGATGATACGCGAGACCGAGGCGGAAATGGTCGTCAACGGCGTGGCCGGCGCGGCGGGCCTCGCGCCCAGCCTGGCGGCCCTGGAGTCGGGCAAGGACCTGGCCCTCGCGAACAAGGAAAGCGTCGTCATGGGCTGGAGCCTCCTCGAGGCGACGGCCAAGAGACGGCGCGGCCGCATCCTCCCGGTGGACTCGGAGCACGCCGCCCTCTTCCAGCTCACCGAGCGCATCGGCCTCCACGAGGTGGACGAGCTCATCATCACGGCCTCGGGCGGCGCCTTCCGCGACCGGCCCCTGGCCGAGCTGGCTTACGTCCGCCCCGACGAGGCCGCGGCCCACCCGAACTGGAGCATGGGCCGGAAGATCAGCATCGATTCGGCGACGATGGCGAACAAGGGCCTCGAAGTCATCGAGGCGGCGCGGCTCTTCGGCTTCGCGCCCGAAAGGATCAAGGTCCTCGTCCACCCCCAGAGCCTCGTCCACGCCCTCGTGCGCGCGCGCGACGGCTCCCTCTTCGCCGACGCCTCCGAGCCCGACATGCGCCTGCCCATCCTCGCCGCCCTGGCCTGGCCCGAGACCCTGCCCTGCCCCTTCGGCCGACTGGAGCTCGGCGGCCGGACCCTCGAGTTCCGCGAGGTCGAGGCGGAGCGCTACCCCCTCCTCGGCCTGGCCTACGCCGCCCTCCGCGCGGGGGACGGCGCCACCGTCGCCTACAACGCCGCCGACGAGATCGCCGTCGCCGCCTTCGAGGCGGGCCTGGTCGGCTATCTCGACATCGCCCGCGTCGTCGAGCGCGTCCTCGCCGCCGCTTTTCCCGCCCGCCTCGCCTCCCTCGAGGAGGTGCTCGAGGCCGACCGCGGCGCCCGCCGCGCGGCCGAGGCGGCCATCAAGGAGATACGATGATCCTCACGATTTTCCTCGGCCTCGTCGGCCTCGGCCTCGTCGTCCTCGTGCACGAGCTCGGCCACTTCGCGGCCGCCCGCGCCGTCGGGGTCGAGGTGGAGGCCTTCTCCATCGGCTGGGGCCCCAAGCTCTTCTCCTGGAAGCGCAGCCGGACCGAGTGGCGGCTCTCCGCCTTCCCGATCGGCGGCTATTGTCGGATGAAGGGCGAGGAAGCCTTCCGCCAGGCCCTGGCCGACAAGAGCGAAAGCATCCCCCGCGATCCGGGCACCTTCTACGGGGCCAGTCCCCTCCGCCGCATCCTCATTTCCGTCTCCGGCCCCGTCGCGAACGTCCTCTTCGCCGCGGTCGTCGCCATCGCCGTTGCCGCCGTCGGCTACAGCGTCCCGAGCTACGACAACCGCATCGTCCTGGCGAGCGAGTTCAGCCTGGACGGGAAGCCCGCGCCGACGGGCCTCCCCGCCGACCTCGCGGGGCTCAAGTCCGGGGACCGCGTCGTCGCGATCGACGGCAAGCCGGTGCGCGACTACGCCGACCTGCAGGAAGCCATCGCCCTCTC
>JAEUJG010000570.1 GCA_016794765.1 Spirochaetaceae bacterium
GGGAGCCGGCGAGGCGGAGGAGGTCCCCGCGGCCGAGCACCGACGAGGCGCCGAGGAGGGCGGCGCCGAGGATGCCCGCGTCCGGCCCGAGAAGGGCCTTTTCAAAGCGACAGTCACGGACCGCCGCGGGATAGACATAGGTCGGGACCGCGGCCGCGACATCGCCGACGAGGGCGCCCGCGCCGGCGAGAACCCCGCCGCCGAGCACGACCGTATCCGGCGCCAGCAGGGCCAGGGCGGCGCCGATCGCGTGGGCCAGCGCCTCCTCCGCGATGCCGTGGACCGCGAGAGCCAGGGGATCGCCCCGGGCGAAGGCCTCGTAGACCTCGCGGGCGCTCACCCGGCCGCCGGCAGCCACGAGTCCGGCGAGGGGGCCCGGAAAGCGGGGAGCGAGTTCCAAGGCCTGTTTGGCGATGGCCGGTCCCGCGGCGTAGGCCTCGACGCAACCGAGCCTGCCGCAGGGACAGGGGCGCCCGCCCGGGCGGATGACGAGATGGCCGATTTCGGCGGCGCGGTCGTCCGTGCCGCCGAGGATCCGGCCGTCCTCGATGAAGCCCCCGCCGATGCCCGTCCCGAGCCCGACGAACAAGAGGCTCCGCGAGGCGCCGCGGCGCGCCGCCCACTCGGCGTAGGCGGCCAGGTTGGCGTCGTTCCGCACCGAGACGGGAAGCCCGACGGCGGCCTCGGCGGCGGCGCGGAGGTCCGTGCCGCGCCAACCCGGGATGTTGACCGCCTCGCCGGCGACCCGGCCCGCGGCGTCGACGGCGCCCGGCGTGCCGACGCCCACGGAGGCGACGGGGCCGGCCGCGGCCAGCTCCCCGAGGACGGCCGCCACCTCCGCGAGGACGGCCGAGGCCCCCGCGCCCTGAGGCGTGGCGCGGGCGGCGCGGAGCGCGATCCGTCCGTCCGCCTCCAGGCGGATGCCCTTTACGCTCGTGCCGCCGATGTCGAGGCCGAGGAAGGCCTTAGCGTCCATCGCCGACTCCTTCCGCGGTCCTAGCGGACCACATACTCGAAATCCCGATCGAGGGGGAATACCGGCCTCGAGATCTTCTTGAAGGGCAGGGCTTCGAGGATCTCGTCGCTCGCCCCGTGGCTGAGCGAGAGGATGGATCGCGGCTCGTAGGGCCAGTAGATCTCGGTGAGGTAGCCCAGCTTGAGGCAGAGGACGGGATAGTCGGCCGGGTCGAGGCCCAGGGCCGCGTAATAGCCGATCTCGTCGCCGAAGCCTATGTGCTTGGCGGCGAGGACGATGTCCACGTTCTCCACCCTGACGGCCGCGAGGTCCGAGGAATAGGGGCCCCAAGCGGTCGCGTACGCGAGGACCCGCGCCCGGACCTTGACGGGGGCGCCGTTCGCCCGGTCGAACTTGCCGCCGAGCTCGAGCTCGAGCTCCCCGCCGACCCTGCCGGCGCAGCGCGCGACCGATTCGGGGTCGTAGAAGCCGGCGTAGCCGACCTTGCCGGCGAAGGTCTTCCGTTCGGCGCTCGCCATGAGGATGCGGAAAAAATGCGTCGAGTCGCCGGCGCCTCCGGCCGTGGGGTTGTCGCCGGAGTCCGAAACGAAGACGGGCCGCTTTTCGCTCGCGAAGGCCTTCGAGAGGGCCTCCTCGACGGGATAGGCCTCGGTGTGGAAATGGAAATCGGCGCGCCGCTCCCAGAAGGCCGCCGCGAGCCGGCGGACGCAGGCTTCGGACTTTTCCGGTTCGCCGAGGGTCACGGCCAGGGCGGTGACCCCGTTCGTCTCCGAGTCCGCCCAGGGAAAGCCGAGGAGGTAGGAGGCCGAAAGGACCTCTCCGGAGGCCTCGGCCCCGCGAAGGAGCGCGATGAGCGACGCCGTCGGCTCCGTGCTCGTCTCGGTCTGCTCGCCGGCGATGAGTATGGGCACGCGGCGGCTGGCCATGGAGAGCTTCTTCCCCGATTCAAGGGCGAGGATCATCATCTTCGCCGCCGCGACGCCGGTCTCGTACATGTCGACGTGGGGCGCGGTCTTGTAGCCGGCGAAGCCGTCGACGTTCCGGAGCATCCGTTCCGTCATGGTCGCGTGCATGTCGAGGGTGGAGGTGAAGGGAATCCCGGGGCGGGCCGCGCGCAGGGACTCGAGGAAGTCGCCCTCGGCGTCCCCGATCTCCTCGACGCTCATGGAACCGTGGAGGGAGAGGACGACGCCGTCGAGCGGACCGAAGGCGGCGATGCGGCCGAGGCAGTCCGCCTTGAACTCCTCGTAAAAGGCGCGGGACACCACGCCGTTCGGGACGGCCCGGATGAAGGAGGCGGGGAGGATCTCGTGGCCCTTGGGGGCCAGGACGTCGACGATGCCGCGCACCGTCGGGTAGTTCTCCAGTTTCCCGAAGACTTCCGCCCCGCGGTAGTAGAGGAATTCCGCCTTGCCCGCGACGATGGGACTGAAGGTGTTCGATTCGTGGTGCATGCCCGCGATCGCTATTCGCATAACGTACTCCTTATTCTTTCAGCGCGCCTTCGGCGAAGCCGCGCATGAGCTGGTTCCGGAAGACGGCGTAGAAGAGCAGCATGGGCAGGGTCGCGACCATGAGGGCCGCGAACTGCATGCCGTAGTCCGTGTTGAGGACGCCCGCGAAGGAATTGACGCTCACGGGCAGGGACTTGAGCTTCCGCCCGCTCGTGAGGAGGTAGGCGAAGATGAACTCGTTCCAGTTGTTGAGGAAGGTGAGGATGGCGATGGTGCCGAGGACCGGCGTCGAGACGGGCATGATGATGGCCGCGAAGACCCGGAGATAGGAGGCGCCGTCGATCGTCGCCGACTCCACGAGGGAGTCCGGCACGGCCTTGATGTAGGCGGTCGCGAGGAGGACGGCCGTTGGCAGCCCGAAGGCGATGTAGGGCAGGATGACGCCGAGCCGCGTGTTGTAGATGCCGAGCCGGGATTCCATCACGAAAAGGGGCACGACCACGGCGTGGACGGTGATGAGGAGGCCCGCCACGAACAGCGAATAGGCGACCCTTCCGGCGCGGTAGCTGAACTTGGCGAAGCCGTAACCCGCGGCGACCGCGAGGAAGGCCGTCGCCGCCGTTCCGACGGAGGTGTAGACGACGCTGTTCAGGAAGGCGGTCCCGAGGTCGCCGAGCCTCCAGGCCTTGGCGTAGTTCGAGAGCGTCCAATCCCTCGGCAGGGCGATGGACGACATCACGATTTCCGGGGTCGGCTTGAACGACGAATAGAGGAGCCAGACGAGGGGCCCGACGGAGAGGAAGGTGAAGAGGCCCAGGACGGCGTAGGCCGCGAACTTCCAGGGCGCGGAGCGGCGCTCACTCATACTTGTCCTCCAGCCGCTTGAAGATGCCCCGCGACAGCGCGATGAGGACCACGCTCAGGGCGACGATGACGATGGAGACGGCCGAGCCGTAGCCATAGTTGTAGTACACGAAGGTGTTGGAGTACATGTAGATCGCTATGACTTCGGTATAGCGGGCGGGTCCGCCGCCGGTCATCGCGAAGATGAGGTCGAAGCTCTTGAGGCTCCCCGAGATGGCGAAGATCGTCATCGTGAAGATGAGGCCGACCATCGAGGGGAAGATGATCTTGCGGAGGATGACGGGCTCGCTGGCGCCGTCGATGACGGCCGCCTCGATGACGCTCCGGGGGATCCGCTGCAGGTTCGCGATGAACATGATCATGTAGAGTCCGGTGAACATCCACAGGAGGACGAAGAGCGGCGGCAGGATGGCCAGGTTCCTGTCCTCGAAGAACCTGAAGACGTAGTCGGGGTTGCCGGTGATCCGGCGCATGATCCAGGGAAAGATGCCGACCGGCGAGAGCACCATGTTCCAGAGGATGGCCACCACGATGGGCGACACCGTTATGGGAAGGAAGATCATCGCCTCGAAGAACTTCGTGCCCTTGACGAGCTTGCGGTAGAGCATGTAGGCGAGGACGAAGCCGAGGGGGATCTGGCCGAGGACCGAGACGGCGATGATGAGGAGGTTGTTGCGGAGGCTGTGGAGGAAGATCGGGTCCTTGAACATCCGCAGGTAGTTCGCGAGGCCGACGAAGCGCGGCGCGCCGAAACCCTTCCACTCGGTGAAGCCGAGGAAAAAGCTCACGGCGACCGGGACCACGATGACCGCCAGGTAGAGGAGGGTGGCGGGAAGGACGAGGGCGGCGAAGCTCGCGCCCTTGAGGTTCTTGGTTTTCACGGGACGGCCCCTTCATTGGAAAGGCCGCTGGCCGCGGCCTCGAGGATTCGCGGCCCGTGAGCCGCCTCCGTGAGGCGGGCCCGCGGGCCGCTGCAGGGAGGGGCGAAAAGCCAGTTGTGCACGGGCGCAACCGGCTTTTCGCGCCTTTCCCCCCGGAGTCGTTACTTGGCCTTCCTGGAGGAGTCGTTCGCGGCGACCCAGGTCTCGTACTCGGCGGCGACGGCCTCGGGCGTCTTCTTGCCCATGGTCATCTCCTGGATGCCGGGGTTGAGGACGGACATGCCTTCGCCGTCCATCTTCGCGTCGACGATGTAGCCCATCGGGCGGCCGTCGATGAACTTGAGGTAGTCCCTCGTGATCGGCGCGAGGTCGTACTTGGAGAAGTCGAGCTTGTAGGCGGGCAGCATGCCGCGCTTCATCGCGATGTCGGAGCCTTCCTCGCCGGAGACGAACTTGATGAAGGCGAAGGCGGCCTCGGCCTTTGCGCCCTCGAGCTTCGCGTTCATGCCGAAGCCGTTGCCGGGGGTCGCGATCGTGGAGCCGGAGGGGCTCGCCATGCCGGCGACGTCGGGCCAGACGGTCATGCCGATGTCGGCCTGCTCGGCGGCGGTCTTCATCGTGGTGATGGTCGGGACGCGCCAGCCGCCGTTCACGTGGTACACGGCCTTGCCCTGCATGAACTCCTCGAAGCCCTGGCGGTAGGTCAGCTGGTTGAGGCCCGCGGAGAAGACCTTCCCGTCGGCGAGGGTTTTGATGTCCCTGAGCGCCTTGACGAAGGGCTCGTCGGAGAACTTCGCCTCGCCCTTCATCGCCTTGTCGAACCAGGCGGTGGAGCCGTAGCGTTCCACGAGCTCGGAGAGCATGAAGGTGTTCATGACCCAGGGATCCTTGTTGCCCATGCTGACCGGCGTGAGGCCGGCGGCGCGGATGGCCTTGGCCTGGGCGAGGAGGTCCTCGAGGCTCGTCGGGTCCTTGAGGCCGAGCTTGGCCTGGAGGGGGCGGTTCACGTAGAGGACGTGGGCGACGTCGATGTTCTGGGGAAGCTCGTAGATCTCGCCCTTCGGGCCCTGGGGCATCATAGCCGCGTCGAGGAACTTCTTGGCGTCCTCGCCGAGGAAGGGCCGGAGGTCCTTGATGAGGCCGTTGCCGGTGACGTAGCCGGTGCGCTTGCCGGCGTAAAGGAACATCACGTCGGGGAGCTGGCCGGAGACGGCCATGGCCTGGAGCTTCTGGTGGTAGGGCTCTCCGGCGGCGAATTCGGTCTCTATCGTGATGTTCGGATACTTCTTGTTGAAGGCGGCGACGGTCTCGTCCCACATCGGGCCTTCCGGAGAGGAGGGATCCCACTGGTGATAGACGGACAGCGTCAGCTTGGTGTTGGCGGTGAGCTTCCCGCCCTTCGCCCCGGCGCCGGAACAAGCGCCGAGGGAGAGGACGAGGAGGATGGCCAGGGCGGCCATGGCGAATCGTTTCATTGAAACCTCCTTGAAAGCGACTTTTCTGCACCTTCCCAAGAGGAAGGCTAGTTTGTTTGTTGACCATCCAAACTATTTCGAGGCACACTATACCACAGCTTTGGAAATGCGCAAGGGGCCAATTCATGCTAAGCTGGCCAAAACGAGGAGCGACACATGCTGACTAGGGGCTTCGACCGGCCAGATTCCGGCAGAACCGGCGACGGCCAGCTCATCAAGAGCGTCAACAGGAACCTCATCCTCGAAGAGATCGTCCGCAGGGGCCGAGTCTCGCGGGCCTCCATAGCCAAGGAAACCGGACTCAACAAGGCCACGGTATCGGCTCAGGTCGCCGAGCTCCTCGCCGCCGGCATCGTCGTGGAGACCGGCACCGGCAGCTCAGAGGGCGGAAGGCGCCCCGTCATCCTGGAACTCGACGGTTCCGCGGGCGTGGCCCTGGGCCTCGGCCTCTCCGCCGGACTCCTCCGACTGGTGG
>JAEUJG010000589.1 GCA_016794765.1 Spirochaetaceae bacterium
GGGTCCGGAAAGACGGGCAGGATGAGGAAGGCCACCAGGACGACGCCCAGCATGGGGCGAAGTCCCCTGATCGAATGGCGCATGTACCACCTCGCTGTCTCGCTCGTGAATCGGATCGGCTGGAGCTCAGTCAACGCGCGCACAAGCCGAAGCCCTTCCATGAAGCTCGATGGGCGATCGGGCTCCCGGAAGGGTTGATGATAAAAAACAATATGTACGCTGTCAATCCAAAAGTGCGCCTTGGACGTACGCGCGGACGGGAAGCTTTGATCCTGGCCGAAAGCGTGGCGGCCTGGCCACAGCGGCCGCGAGCGGCCGCTTAGCCGAGCTCCGCGAGAATCGCCGCCGCCTCGCCCGACCGGAAGGCCTCGGCGAGGGCTTCGCGGAGGTAACGGAAACGCGTCCGCTCGAGGTTCCGGGATCCGTCCAAGGAAGGGTAGCCGCCCGATTCCGCGTTGTAGAGGTGGGTACAGGCGCCGACCCGGTACCATCGCTCCGGATCGAGGGGCGCGCCCGCGACGCCGAGGCCGGAGACGCCGGCCTCCGCGCCGGCCACCGCCCCGCCCTCCGGACAATCGAGGCCCGAGAACTCGAGGCGGCCAAAGGCCAGGCCTTGCGGCCGGAAACCGATGCCGAAGCCTTGGGCCTCCGTTATCGCAGGATCGAGCCGTTCGCGGACGAGTCCCTCGATTTGCCTGCCGGTGATCTCGAAGGCCGCGGGCGTGATGAAGCTCCGCATGATCGAATGAAGATCGCCCAGGCGCAAGGAGCCGGCCGGCAGGCTTCCCGCGACGGCCGGGGCAAAGAGCATCCCGAGCTCCGCGCCGTACTTGCGGCGGATGAGCTCGGCCGCGAGCCTGAGGAGTCGCGCTTGCGGCAGGGCCTCGGGAAGCGAGCAGAGCTCCTCCGCCAGGACGCGGCCCGACTCCGCGCGCCAACGCTCCAGGATGGCGACTTGCGCGGCGTCCTCCCCCGCCAGGGCCGCGGCCTCGTGGAGGGCGCAGCGGCCCACCTCGACCTTTCCGCCTTCGACGAGAAGCTCGAGCTCGCCGACGAATTTTCCGCGGCCGCCGGCCTGGACGACGATCGTCCTCCCGACGAGGCGCGGCGCGAAGAGTTCGCTGTGCGAGTGCCCGCCGACGATGACGTCGATCGCGCCCCCGGTCTCCGCCGCCAGGCGGAGATCATCGTCCAAGCCGCTGTGGGAGAGGAGGACCACGATCGCCGCGCCGCGCTCCCGGAGCTCGCGCGCCCCCGCCGCGAGCGCGGCGGCGGGATCGAGGCTCCGGAGGCCATGGAGCTCCTCGACGGCCCGGTCCATCGGATCGAGGGCGCCGAGGAGGCCCACCGGCAGGCCGCGCTCCACGATGAGCGATTTCCGCAGGCCCGCGAAGGCGGAGCCGTCCTCCTCGGCGACCGTCGTCAGGAGCCAGGGGAAGGGCGAGGCGAGGCTCAGGGCGGCGAGGGTTTCCCGGGGCACGCGGTAGAACTCGTTGTTGCCCGGCGTGAATGCGTCCACGCCGGCGTCGGCGAGGAGCTCGAGGTGGAGCCGGCCTCCCGAGAGGGCGCATTCGTCGACGCTGAGGTCGAAATGGTCGCCGGCGTCGAGGGTGAGGCAATTTCCCGCCCCGAGCTCGGCGCGGCGGCGCTTCAGCAAGGAGACGCATTTCGT
>JAEUJG010000593.1 GCA_016794765.1 Spirochaetaceae bacterium
CGGCGAGCAGGATGACGGAACCGCTCGCGAAGGCCCGCTCCGATACCGCAAGGCCGCGGAGCGCGGAGCCGAGCTCGGCCGCGTCGATACCGGCGAAAAGCGGCGAAGTCGCCAGGATGGCCACGTCCCTGTCACGCATAATTCGAGTGTAAGCATTTGCCTCCGGGAAGAAAAGTCCCTACAATGGTAGCTGGTTTCAAGGAGGTTTCGATGGAGTTTTCCTGGAAGATAGTCATCGACGCGGGCGCCATTTCCTGCGCCCTTCTCGTCGCTACGCTGCTCCGCGCGAAGGTGCGTTTTTTCCAGAAGTACCTCATACCGAACGCGCTCACGGCGGGTTTCCTGCTGCTCCCGTTCTACAACTACTTTTTCCCATCGATCGGCTACGCCCAAAACAAGCTCGGAGAGCTCGTCTACCATCTCCTCAACATTTCCTTCATCGCCATGACCCTCAGGTCCTCGCCGCCCAAGGTGAAGGGGCACAAGGGCGGCGGCGTCCTGGGCATGTCGACGGGCATCCTCCTCGGCTACGCGACCCAGGCCCTCCTCGGCCTCGGCCTCACGCTCCTGTTCCTGCCCAAGATCTTCCCCTCTTTCGGCCTCTTCCTGCCGCTCGGCTTCGCGCTCGGACCCGGCCAAGCCTACGCCATAGGCAAAGGCTGGGAGACGATGGGCTTCGAGGGAGCTCCCTCGATCGGCCTGACCTTCGCGGCCATCGGCTACCTCTGGGCCTGCTTCGGGGGCGTCTTCCTCATCAACATCGGGCGCAAGAAGGGCTGGCTCAAGGGCGCCGACCTATCGGCGCTCAACGACAAGGCGATCACCTCCGGCGTCGTGCCGCTCGACGCGCAAAAACCCGTCGGGGCCAGGCTCTCGACGGACAGCGAGGCCATCGATTCCTTCAGCTTCCACGCCGGCTCGGTCGTCTTCACCTACCTGCTCTCCTATCTCCTCCTGACCGGCCTCACCTATCTCCTCGGCTTCGCCGGCAAGACGGGCAGGGAACTCGCGGTCAACCTTTGGGGCATCAACTTCATCTTCTCCTCGGTCACCGCCATCGTCGTCCGGAAGGTCCTCGACAAGATGCGCCTCGGCAGGGTGCTCGACGACGATACGCTGTCGCGCATCTCGGGCTTCTCGGTCGACTTCATGGTCGCGGGATCGATAGCCGCCATATCCCTCGTCTTCGTCGGGAAATTCTGGGCGGAGATCCTCCTCATGTCAACGGTATGCGGCATCATGACCACCCTCATCGTGCCCTGGTTCTGCTCCCGGATGTTCCGGGACAACGAATTCCCGCGGATGCTCATGATCTACGGCGTCTCGACGGGCACCCTTTCCACCGGCCTCGCCCTCCTGCGCGTCATGGACCCCGAGTTCAAGACGAGCGTCGCCTCGGACTACATGCTCTCGGCGGGGCTCACCTTCCTCCTGGCGGTTCCCTTCATCCTTTCGATCAACCTGCCTGCCAAGGCGGCGACGAGCGGCGACATGCTCTACTACTGGATCATGATGGCCGTCGCGGGCGCCTACCTCCTGTACGTGCTCGGAAGCTACGCCTGGCTCGCCCGCAGGAAGAGCCTCGCCAAGCCCGGCTCGCTCTGGTATAGCGAATAACGCTTCGATCGAGTCGCCCCCCGCGGGGCGACGCCGCGAAAAAAGTGGGCTGCCCTCGACGGGCAGCCCACTTTTCGTTCCGAATCCTCCGGACCGCCGCGGCGGGCCGGAAGGCGGGCGCGACGCTACCGGCCGCGGCCCTCAGGGCCGGCGGGGCCGGCCGCGCGGACCCGGGCGAGGGCCTCGACGCCCATGAGCCACTTGCGCGCCGACAGGGAACGGTTCTGGAAACGGACCTGGTAGAGCGACCTGCCGACGTAGAATTCGAAGAGGTTGCGCTTGAGCACGCCGGCGCCCTCGAGGGAGTCGATCGCGAAGGAGAGCCGGGAGCCGAACCGGCCGACCATCTCGAGGCGGTCGGGATAGAGCACGAGGGTTCCGGTGCGGATCTTGCCGAGGGCGTTCATCTTCCTGCCGCGGAAGAGGAGGACGGGATCCGAAAAGAGGGGGCGCTTCGAGTCCTCTTCGAGGGCGCGTCTCGCCAGCTCGTCCATCGCGGCGCGCTGCCAGTCGTCCCAGGCGGCGATGGTCGAGAAGACCGGCTCGCCGCCGCCGAGGGCGCGGAAGCGGTAGTCGGGGCCGAGGGAGAGGGCTTCGCCGCAGGCTCCGCAGTTGAGGCGCGACCTGGAGCTCTTGAGCGAGCCGATCGATCCGCAACGGGGACACATGAAGAGGGCCAGTTCGACATGTTCGGCCCGCCTCGTGCTCTCGTAGGCGGTCGGCTCCGCGGCGAGGAAGGCGGCCTCGTCGTGGGCCAGTCCCTTTTCGAGCCGCCGCAGGATTTCCTCCGCCGGCAGGGCCTTGAGCTCGTCGGGCTTCAGGAGGATTTCCCACTCGATGACGACCTTGCCCTTGCGTCGCTTCCAGGTCCAGCGCGGCAGGGCCGCGAAGCCCCCCTTGATGCGCGCCGCGACGACGGGAACCTTGAGGAGCTTGAGGAGCTTCGCGGTGGAGGGGATGAGGGGGAGGGTCCTGCCGTCCCAGCTCGCCTGTCCCTCGGCGAAGACGCCGACGACGCCCTTGCGCTTCCGCGCGACTTCCACGATGAGGTTGACGGTCTCCATGTCGGGAATGGCCTTCGTCTTGGGAATGGAGCCGACGAGGCCCAGAACGGCCCGCATGAGGCGGGTGCGCATGTTGCCGTCGCTCGTCACCCAGTAGACGGGATCGGGCACGAAGCGGCTCAGCAGGAAGGGATCGCGGTTGGACACGTGGTTCGCGACGATCACGTAGGGAGCGGGCAAGGTCTTGAACAACTCTTCTCCGCGCGGTTCCACGCGGTAGACGACGCGTATCCATTCACCGAAGCTGTACTTGATGAGCTTGTTGAACCAGCGGAAGTTGCGGGGCTTGTAGCGGCTTTTCGTGGCCATCTGCTGCTTGCGTCTCCTGAAGGTCAATACTAGACGAGGGCGGGAAAAAAGGCAATCGCGCCGCGAATCCCCAGGGCGCCGGGGCGCCGCGGCGGCGTTGCGGCCGCGCTTTCGGGCGCGCGAAAGGGGCCGTCCGGGAAGTGTTTCCCGGACGGCCCCTTTCTTTTGGGTCCTTTGGCCGCGAGGCCCCTTCCTAGACGAAGAGGTTCACGTTGGCGCCGTCGGCCGCCTCCATGTAGGAGGCCACGCCGCCGATCTCGACGCCGTCGATCAGCTCCTCGCGCTTCACGCCCATGATGTCCATCGACATCTGGCAGGCGACGAGCCGGGCGCCGGCCGCCTTCGCGGCGGCGATCATCGTCTCTATCGCGTCCACGTTCTGCCGCTTCATCCGGCCGCGCATCATCGCGGGTCCGAGACCGCCGAAGTTCATCTTGGAGAGGGAGAGCGCCCCGGGATGCTTCGGCAGCATGAGGCCGAACATGCGACCCATGAAATCCTTGGGCGCGCGCACGCGTTCGCGGCGCTTGATGACCGAGAGGCCCCAGAAGGTGAAGAACATCGTGACTTCCTTGCCCGTCGCCGCGGCCCCGTTCGCGAGGACGAAACTCGCGAGGGCCTTGTCCATGTCGTCCGAGAAGACGATGAGGGTCGCGCCCTTCG
>JAEUJG010000595.1 GCA_016794765.1 Spirochaetaceae bacterium
GCGGTCGAGCCAGGCTTCGAAGGCGGCGGGACTCGAAAGGCTGCCGCCCGAAAGGAAGGCGGCGCCGCCGAAGGCTTCCTCGAGCCAGGCCTCCGCCACCGCGACGGCCGAACTTTCGACAAAATAGGCCTCGCCGAGGGAACGGCGAAGCGATTCGGCGAGGGCGAGCGCGGAAGGGGAGGAAAGCGCCCGGCGGGCGAGGTAGGTCCGCAGGGCGAAGGCGCCCAAGGCGCCGCCGACCACCTCGTCGACTATGGGGATGGGATCCCGGATGACGATGGACATGAAGAGGAAGACGACCAGGAAGACGGCGGCGGAGGCGAAAACCCTAAGGGTAAAGCCCTTGTCGAGGAGGTGGCGCCTGAGTCCCGCCTCGAGTTCGGCGTCGAGGTCCGCGCGCAGTTCGGCGAAGGAGGTCGGCGCGCGCGAGGGGGCGAAACGCCCCTCGAGCCTGGGCGCCGAGGGCGAGCGCTCAGCCTCGGCGTAGAGAGTCGAACCTTCGCCGAAGGGGTGGAGCACGAGGGGACCTTCCGCGCCCGCGTTTAGGACGAAAAAACTCGTGGCTGGGGACATCATGTTTGTACCCTAGACGGCGGGTCGCCGAGCGTCAAGGGGCGGTGGGGGAGGAACGCCCGTCGGGGGAATCGGCGTCGCCGAGCACCGAATCGACGAGATCGCGCAAGGCGGGATCGAGGGGGGACGGAACGGTTCCGAAGCCGGGATCGAGCTGGTAGAGACCGTCACGGAGCACGATGGGACCGCCCTCCGGCGGGGCGCCCTCCCCTTCCCTCTCCTCGAAGTCCCGCTCCCGCGCCGAGCCGAGTGTATCGATCGAGTACAGGAAGGAGTCGTCGGGTTCGGATTCCGATCCGGATTCGGACTCAAGATCGACCAAGCGGCCGAAGTCCCCCTCGCCGGCGGCCTCGGAGACGGCGGGAAGCTCGCCTTCCACCGGCCTGTCCGCAAAGGCGGTGAAGCCGCGGAGGAAGGGTCGATAGGCCGAGAAGGAACCGATGGATGCGCCAAGGTCGGTGGGCGGAAGGTCGTTGTCGCCGGCGGGCTCGAACTCGTCGAGTTCGCCCTCGCCCTCCGTGGCGGGAGAGAAAGAGACGGCTTCCTCCTCCACGGGTTCAAGGCCTTCTTCGGGGGCGACGCTTTCGACGACGAGCGCGGCCGGTTCCTCGGGCAAGGCGGCGGCGCCGAGGGCGGCGGCGCCGAGGGCGGCGGCGCCGAGGGCTTCGGCGGTTTCCTCCGGATCCTCGAAGGCCTCTATTTCCTCAAGCTCCTCGAGCTCTTCAACTTCTTCCGCTTCATCGAACTTTTCAAGTTCTTCGAGCGCTTCGGGCGCCTCGACCGCTTCCGGCCGCGCCGGCTCGGCGATGGTAGGCAACGCGGCTTCGGGCGAGGGAGCCTCGATGAAGGAAGCCGGCGCGAAATCGGAACGGGTGGCGTCGATTTCCTCGTGGCCGGCGGGACCCTCTTCCCACTGCGCCAAGGAAGAAAGATCGAGGGAGCCGAGGAGGAGTTCGTACTCGAGCTCCTCGAAGGTGTCGAGACCGTTCGTCGCCGGCGCGCCTTCAACAACTTCGGCGGCTTCGGCGGAAATGTCCGGCTCGGCGGGGGTCGCCGACTCCGCCATTTCGGCGATGATCTCGGCTTCCTCCTCGGCGGCGAGCTCGGACACTTCCTCGAGCTCCTCCTCCAAGGCATGAATCCTGCGCGCCTCGGCGGCCTCTTTCGTGGCGGCGCCGGCGAGACCGAAGAAGTCGGTCCTGCCGAGGTCGTCGACCTCGATGAACCCGATGATATCCGAAATGTCGGCTTCGTCCGCAAGCTCGAGGCCGCTCGATTCGGGGATGACGGGGATATCGTCGTCCTCGTTCCGCGCGAGTTCGAGCGCCCTGGCCGAGGCCGCGCGGAGATCGCCGAAGGAAACGACCTCCTCGCTTGGGAAGGGCCCGCCAAAGGGGAAGGCAATCGCCGAAGCGGCGGCGGCCGCCGCTTCGTCCTCGGCCGGGCCAATCTCTTCGAGTTCTTCAAGGACCTCGGCTTCCTCGACAGCCTCGGCCTCTTCAACGGCTTCCGCCTCTTCGACCGCCTCGGCTTCTTCGACGGCTTCCGCTTCCTCGACCGCCTCGGCCTCTTCGACGACTTCCGCCTCCTCGACAGCCTCGGCTTCTTCGACAGCTTCCGCTTCCTCGACAGCCTCGGCTTCTTCGACAGCTTCCGCTTCCTCGACAGCCTCGGCTTCTTCGACGGCTTCCGCTTCCTCGACAGCCTCGGCTTCTTCGACGGCTTCCGCTTCCTCGACAGCCTCGGCCTCTTCGACGGCTTCCGCCTCTTCGACGACCTCCTCGATTTCCTCAAGCTCCTCGAGCTCTTCAAGCTCCTCGACCTCGGCGGGCGCGGAAGCTTGGGGAGGAGCGGCCTTGAGTTCGGGGCTTGCCTTGGGGGCAACGGGCCGCGGGGCGGCGGGACTGCGGGGGGCTTCCGCGGCGGGAGCGGCGGCGACGGGCGGGAGAACGAAGGTGCCGCTCTTGAGGGCGGCGGCGATGAGGCGCTCGACTTCCTTGACGTTGAGCCCGGGTCCTCCGAGCGCTTCGGCCTCGGAGCGGCGGCCCAGGACGGCGAGTATCTCGTCCCAGCTCTTGTCGATCAGTTCGTCGATCTCGACCTCGCGGCCCTTTCGGGCCTTCCCGACGTTCTTCTTGATTTCGCCCCGCACCTCGGCTCGCCGGGCCTCGAGCTCGCGGCGCCAGCGGTCGAAGTCGAGGTCGGCCTTGTTGTCGAGGTACTCCTCGAGGAGGGTTATCTGGAAACGCTTGATGCGGTCGGAGAGAACGGCCATCCGGTCCTGCCGCAGGTTGAGGAGGAGGAAGACGAGGAGATAGGCGGTCACGAAGAAGGAGCCGAGGAGAAGCCACTTCATCGACGCGGGGAAGGCGAAGGCCGAGGCGGAAACGAGGAGGCCCACGTTGCCGGCGCGGGTCGTGCTCCGCGAGAACAGGATGAGGGGGTCAACCCCGTCGCCGCCGGTGAGGGGAAGGGGGCCGGGGGGGATGCCCGCCGACCAGAGTTCCGCGGTGCGGGCCGCGAGGATCCGGCGGCCGGGAACGGGAGCGCGGAAGATGATGCCGCGGTCGCCGGCCGGCAGGGCATCGTCGCCGACCGAGAGCAGCCCGGACTTGAGGAGCTGGCTGACGAGGCCGCTCTGCGAGACGAAGAAAACCGCGGTGCCCCGGTAGACGCCGAAGCTGTCGTAGAAGGGGAGCGAATAGACAAAACGGCCCGCCTCGGGGTCGAGGCGGACGATGCCGGGCGAGTCGGTGGGCGCGGCCAGGCTTGCGTAGGGTGGATCGCCCGGCTCGCCGTAGTTGCGGTAGAGAATTTCGAGATCCTTGCGCGAAACGATGTCGCCGGGAAGGCTCGAATAGTGGATGCGCTTGCCGCCGGAATCGAGGAGGCGCAGGCCCGCGAGGCCTTGGGTTTCCTCCTGGAGCTTGCCGAAGGCGTTGGCGCGGTCGAAGGCATCCTCTGCGCTCAGGTTCGGGAGGAAGCTCCGCCGGACGGCCTCCCGTTCGAGGACGGCTCCGAAGCGCTCGAGATTGAGGCCGTGATAGAGGTCCGAAGCCTCGGCCACCGACACGAGGGATTTTTCGTACGCGGCCGTGATGGTCGGGTTGTAGAAACGGGTCTCGATGACGTCGAAAAGGCCGGAGAAGGCCGCGACGGACAACCCCGCGAAGAGGAGCACGGAGACGAGGAGGCTTACGCTGGCTTTTTGACCGACGGTCATGCGGTTCCCGCCCTCTCCCTTTCCTCGTTGCGTTCAAGCGCGGCTCGACGGCCGACCACGGCAGGCGCCGATGCCCCTCCGGCGGGAGGGGACCGCGGGCCTTCTACTTTGTATCGGAATGAGGCGTCGTCGTCTACAGAAATACTTTTTTTCCCCGCTTCTTGCCGGCGAAGAAGCCGCCGCGCTTGCAGGGGCGCGTGGCCGGATCCTATACTATGGGAGAAAGTCCCGGCAAGGAGCAGCGATGCATCTGCGAGATCTCAGCCTCAAGTTCAAGATTCTCGGCCTCGCGATGGCCGGCATCGTCACGATAGCCTTGGTCATCGCCGCCCTCTATATAAAGGACATAGCCTCCCTGGCGGCCTTCGGCATCCTGGAGAAGAGCCGCGGCATCGTCATGACGGCGGAGGCCACCCGAGACGCGATGGCGGACCGGCTCGCCTCCGGCGTCATCACGAACCTCGAGGAGCTCGCCAAGACCGGCGACAGGGAGCGCCTCGTCAAGGCCGTGCCGATCATCACCGCCATCGAGGTCGCGGCCAAGAACGCCGAGGCCAACGATTACGAGTTCCGCGTGCCCAAGTTTTCGCCGCGGAATCCGGCCAACGAACCCGTGGGCATCGAGATCGAGGTCCTCAAGAAGCTCGAATCCGGGGAGCTCAAGGAGTACACGAGCTTCGAAAAGGGACAGATCCGCTATTTCCGTCCGATCAAGCTCACGCCGGAATGCCTCTTCTGCCACGGCGACCCCGCGGGCGAAAGCGACGCCGTCGGCGGCGTCAAGGAAGGCTGGAAGTCCGGCGAGGTGCACGGCGCCTTCGAGATCATCCATTCCCTCGCCAAGGCGGAAAAGGACGCGGCGAAGGCCCAGCTCAACGTCGGCGGCTTCACCCTCGGCGTGATGCTCGTCCTGGGCCTCGGCCTCTTCTTCGTCATCCGCCTCGTGATGAAGCCGATCGGGGGCTACGTCACGGCCTTCCAGCGGGCGGCCACCGGCGACCTCACCGTCCGCGCCGACGCCCGGTCCAAGGACGAGATCGGCCGCATCGCCGGCTTCTTCAACGACTTCATCGGCACCCTTGAGGGCATGGTCGCCGAGGTCCGCGGCGTCACCGAAAACGCGAACCGCATTTCCGAAGAGCTCGCCTCGAGCTCGGAGGAAACGGCCGCGAGCCTCCACGAGATCCGCGCCAACACCGAAGGCATGAAGAACAAGATCGTCCTCCTCGACACGGAGGTTTCGGCGAGCACCCGCTCGGCGGGCGACGTCAGGGACTTCATCTCCCGCCTGGCGGAGCTGATCCAGGCCCAGGCGGCGGCGATCACCGAATCGAGCGCCAGCATCGAGGAGATGAGCGCCTCGATCGCCAACATCGCCAAGGCCTCCGAGGAAAAGCTCCGCATCGCCAACGAACTCGAGACGACCGCCCTCGACGGCCAGTCCGAGATGGAGGAGACGGAGCAGGTGATCAAGAAGGTCGCCGATTCCGCCAGCGTCATCATGGAGATGATCCAGATCATCCAGGACATCGCCTCCAAGACGAACCTCCTCGCGATGAACGCCGCCATCGAGGCCGCCCACGCCGGCGATTTCGGCAAGGGCTTCGCCGTCGTCGCCGACGAGATCCGCAACCTGGCCGAATCGAGCGCCGAGAGCGCCCGCGCGATCACCGACTCCCTCGGGGAGGTCGCCGAGTACATCAAGGTCTCCGAATCGAGCACCGCGAAAACGGGCGTGGTCTTCAGCCGCATCGTCGACCAGATCAAGGACGTGTCGCAGAGCATGTCCGAGATGCGCAACGCGACCCAGGAGCTGTCCATCGGCGCCCAGCAGATCCTCGAGGCCCTCGGCTCCCTCATCGAGACCACCGAGGAGGTCAAGGGCTCCTCGCGCGAGATGAACGACCGCGTCGGCGCGATTTCCCAGGCCCTGGACCGCGTCTCCGGCATTTCCGCGGACACGAAGATCGGCATGGAGGAGATCACGATCGGCATAACCGAGATTTTCAAGGCGGCGGAGGCGATAGCCGAGGCGGGAACGCGGAACTCGGACTCGGTCCGCCAGCTCAAGGAACTCGTAACCCGCTTCACCGTCGACGAAAAGGCCCACGAAAAGGGCTGACCGCGCGCGGGGCGGCGCCGCATCCTCCCGCCTTGACAGGGCCCCGGGAAAATCGGACTATCCGATGGCCGGGGCCCTCTTCGTCGAGCCGGATCGACCCCGCAGGAGAACACGCGTGTCCAAGCCCCCATCCCGCCGCCTCGCGCCGATCCTGGCGGCCGCGCTGCTCGTCCTCGGCGCCCTGCCGGCGGCGGGCCAGCTCCTGGCCCCGGGGCGGGGGCTCCTTCGGATCGCCACCGGATACTTCGACATCCATTACCCGGCCTCGAGGCGGGCGGAGGCGCTCCGCCTGGCCTCCTTCGCCGACGGCATCCGGGACCAGCTCGCCCGGGAGCTCGGCGTCGAAGGCCGGCGACGCTTTCCCCTGCTCTTGAGCGACGACTTCGAGGTGCTGAACGGCTTCTTCACGCCCTACCCCTCCGACCGGATCGTCCTGTACGCGGCGCCGGTACCGATCGACGGCGATCTCGGCGCCTTCGACGACGGGCTCAAGAAACTTTTCATCCACGAACTGACCCATGCCCTGCTCATGACCCGCCGCGCCCCCCTTTGGAAAGCGGCGGCCTTTCTCTTCGGCGACCCCGCGGCGCCGGCCTTCCTTTCGGCGCCGCCCTCCCTCATCGAAGGTTCGGCCGTGGCGGCGGAAAGCGCCGACGGCTTCGGCCGGGCGGCCGATCCGCGCTCCGGCGGACTTCTCCGCCAGGCGCTGCTGGAAGGCGAAGCGCCGGGCTTCTGGCAGGCCGCCGGCGCCGCGGATCGCTACCCCTTCGGCGCCGCCCCCTACGTCTACGGCGGCTATTTTTCCTCCTGGCTCGCCTCGCGCCAGGGCCGAGGCGCCTACGCGGCGCTCTGGGCGGAACTGGCGAAGGGCGATTTCGCGGCCGGGATCGGGGGCGGACTCTTCGGCCGGGGCGCCTTCCGCGCGGCCTACGGCCTCGGCCTCGACGAGGCCTGGGAGGCCTTCCTCGAGGCGGAAGCCCTCACCGAGCCGGTCGTCATGGCGACGAAGCGCCTCGCCGCGAAACCGGGCTCCATCACCGCGATGGCGGCCGGCGGCGGAAAGCTCTACTGGGCGGACGCGAACCGCGGCGCCGTCCTGGTCCGCGACCTGGCCTCGGGCCGCAGCCGGAAGCTCTTCGCCGCCGACGGCTCGGTGGGCCGCCTCTCCCTTTCCCCGGACGGCCGCCGCCTCCTCGTCTCCGCGGCCCGTCGGGAAGGCGCCTTCCCGCGCCTCTTCGTCCGCGAATACGACCTTGACCGCGGCGCCTTCACCGGCGCCGAGTTGCGCGGCCTCGGAGAGGCGGCCTACGCCGGAACGGCGGGCTATCCCATCGTCGCGATAGCCTTCGAAGCCTTCAGGACCGATCTCGTCCTCCTCGCGGACGGCGGGCGGCGAACGCTGCTCCGCGGCGCCGAGGACCTCTCCTTCGGCGACCCCGGCAGCCCCGACGGCCGCCTCGTCTACTTCCTGGCGCGCGACCGGGGCATCGTGGAGCTCGCGAGGCTCGACCTCGCGGACGGAAGCCTCTCCCTCCTGGAAGCGCCGGGAGGCCTCTCCTGGGCCCGCTACCTTTCCGTCGGCGAGGGCGGCATCGCCTTCGCCGAAGCCCGGGGGCGCGGATTCTATCGCCTAACGCGCCTAATCGACGGCGCCGCGGGGCCGCGGTCCGGCGCCGCGGCCGGGACCGGAGCCGCGGCCGACGGCTTCGGCGGCGGCTCCGGCGGGGCGACGCCGCTCCTCCTCAGGCAAGAGGTGGAGCTTTCGGGGGGCGTCCACCTGCCGCAGGCGACGAGGGACGGCCTCTATTACCTCGGCCGTTTCGCCGACGGCGAATATCCCTGCCGCTTCACGGGTGGCCCGGAGGGAAACCCCGCGCTGACCCTGGTCACGTCGCCGGCCTCCTGGCGTCCGGCGGCCTTTGAGCCGCGCGGAGCCGTGACCGGAGCCGAGGGCGGGCAGGCGTCAGGAGCGGGCGCGCCGGGCGCCGCCGCCGGATCCGGCGCGTTGGGCGTCGCCGACGGCTTCGTCGAGGAGCCGGCGCCCTTCCTGCCGCTGGCGCTCCGCGTCTTCCGCGTCCCGACCCTGTCGAGCGACTTCGATTCCGCCGGGCTCCGGCTCGCCGGCGCCGACATCGCCGAAAAGCTCTCCTGGACGGCCGCCGCGGAATACGCCTGGGGGGCAAAGGCGGCCAACCTTTCCGTCGACCTCGAAGTCGGGCTTTCACCCTGGCGGATCGCGCTCTCCGCCTCCGACCGCTTCACCCTCGAGGAGGCCGCGGCGGGAGGAGCTGGCGCCGTCTACCGCCGGACGGCGATCGCCTCGGCGTCGGCGGCGCGGAGCTTCGCCTTCTTCCCCTCCCGACGGCGGTTCGAGCTGGCCCTCGCCGCGGCCGGTGGGGCCGCCGCCCGCGCGCCCGCCGGCGCCGCCTACGGCCAGCCCTTCACCGCGGGCGGCGCCGCCGCGAGGCTTTCGGCGGCCTACAGCGACCTCTTTACGGAGCGCTTTCCGCCCAAGACCGCTCGGGGAGGGCGGGCGGAGCTTTCTCTCGGCGGCGAATGGAGCCTCGCGGCCGGCGGCGCGCCCGCCCTCGACGCGGGGCTGGACTGCGCCCTGGCGATGGCGCTGCCCTTCCTGGACCTGCCCGTCGCGGCGGAGCTCCACGGCGCGGCGAGCCTCGACGGCCGGCTCCTGTTCGGCCCGACCTCGCGCGGCTTCGCGGCGGACGGCGCGCGGGCGCCTTCCATCGTCGCGTCCTCCTATCCGGCCTTCGCGGAATACCGCGGCAGCCTCCTCGCCGGCGGCGGCTACGCCTTCGCCGAGGCGCGCGCGACGCTCGCATCCTTCGAGATCCAGCGCGACTTCCCCGGCCTGCCGCTCTACGCGCGGCGCCTCGCGGCCGAGGCGGGCGGGCGCGCGGCCCTGCTGGTCGAACCGAGCCCCGGAGCGGGACTCGCGGCCGGCGGAAGCGAGGCGGCGATCCTCCTGCCTTCGGTGTTCGCGCGCGCCGAGCTCGACCTGGCGCCCCTCGTCGGGGCCGCCGCCCGCGCCGGCCTCAAGCTCGGGGTCGAGGTCTCCTACGCCCTCCGCCCGGAGGAAGCCCGCTTGGGCCCCTTCCGCGTCGCCTTCGACTTCGGAGCGGAACTATAGATGACGGACGCGCTGGACCGATTCACCGAGCGCGCCGCGGCGACCCTGCGCGCGGCCATCGAGGAGGCCGACGGCAACGAGGTCTTCGCCGCGGGCCGCCTGGACGAGGAAGGCAAGATAGGCGAAATCATGATCGCCGCGCGCGGACACGAGAGCGCCGTCCTGGCCCTCGCGCCCTACATCGAGCGCGGCGACGTCGTAATCCACAACCATCCCTCGGGCCTTCTGCGCCCGAGCGACGCGGACCTCGAGGTGGCCTCGGAGGCGGGCTCCAAGGGGGTCGGCTCCTACCTCGTCGACAACGCGGTAGGCTCGGTCTACGTCATCGCGGAGCCCGCGCGGCGCCGCGCCATCTCCTTCCTCGACGAGAACGAGATCTCCGGCGTCCTCGAGGCGGGAGGCAAGCTCTCCGGCCTCATCCCGAGCTTCGAGCCGCGCCCGAGCCAGGTCCGCCTGACGCGCGACATCACGCGCGCCTTCAACGAATCGCGCGTCCTGGCCGCGGAGGCGGGCACCGGCGTCGGCAAGTCTTTCGCCTATCTCGTGCCCTCCTTCGCCTGGGCGATCCGCAACGAGGAGCGCGTGGTCGTCTCCACCGCGACGATCAACCTCCAGAAGCAGCTCGTCGACAAGGACATTCCCGTCGTCCAGCGCCTCTTCCGCAAGAAGACCAAGGCCGTCCTCGTGAAGGGCCGCGGCAACTACCTCTGCCGCGTGCGCCTCCGCGAGGCCCTGGACGAGGAGGGCCTCCTCGCGGGCGACGACCATCCCCTGCGGCGCATCGCCGCCTGGGCGGAGACGAGCGCGACGGGCGACCGGGCCGACCTCTCCTTCTGGCCGGAGGACGCGGTCGGGTCGAGGGT
>JAEUJG010000598.1 GCA_016794765.1 Spirochaetaceae bacterium
CGAGCCGGGCAACAAGAAAGCCGGCCGGGACGACGCGCCGACCCCGCCACCCCATCCCCCTTTTTGAACGTCGAGGCGGAGGCGAATCGCGTCGACCCTGCCGGCTCTCCGTGAAGCGGAGGGATCGCGGCGCCGGGGCAAGCCGGCGCGGGAGGGCTACTCGGAGGCGTCCGCCCCGAAGCCCGCGGAGGGCCTGAAGGCGGGGAAGACCGCGGGCACCGCGCCGGCCGCCAAGGAGGGCGACTCGCGGCGCAGGGCCGCGACCGCCAGGGCCGTGGAGCGGCGGAGCGCGTCGAGCATGCGGTCGCGCACGACGGGATCGCGCATGCGCGCCGTCGGCCCGGAGACGCTCATCGCGCCGTAGAAGTCGGCCTCGGGAAGGCCGATCGCCAGGGCCATGCAGGTCAGGCCCGTCTCGTATTCCTCGCGGTCAAAGCCGTAGCCGACCTCGCGGGCGTGCGCCGCCTCGCGGAGCACCTCCTCGGGATCGGTGACGGTCCGCTCGTTGATGCGGGGCAGGGGGCCCGTGCCCAGGATGGCGCGGGCGCGGTCGTCGGGCAGGATGGAGAGGATGGCCTTGCCGACGCCGGTGCAGTAGAGGGGCAGGCGGTCGCCGGGGGCGGAGCGCATGCGCAGGGAGCGGTCGGCTTCGGCACGGTCCAGGTAGACCGCCGAGCCGCCGGCCAGGCAGGCCAGGTTGGCCGTCTCGCCGGTCTCGCGGGCCAGGCGCTCAAGGTGGGGCCGGACCCGCTCCACGACCAGGGAGCGGACGGGCACGCGGGTGCCGAGCTCGTAGAGGGCCAGGCCCAGGGACCAGCCGGCGCCGCGGCGCTCGGCGACGCCCCGCGACTCGAGAACGGAGAGATAGCGGAGGGCGGTGGCCTTGTTCATGCCGGTGTCCCGGGAGAGCCGGGCCAGGCTCACTTCGCCGTCCGTCCTCGCGAGATAAAAGAGAAGATCAATGGCCTTGCCAGCGGACTCGCTCATCGACGCGACACTCCCCTCGGTTTACCGAGCGAAACGATGTTTCGCCGAACAAACTCGACCACCTAGGGTAGCATCCACCTCACCCGCCGTCAAGCGCAGAAATTAAAATGAGCTTGTGAAGAAATGAACCGGCTGACCAGCCCGCGCCACCCTGGCGGCCCCACCAGCCGCCGCCACCAGCCCGGCGCGCGACCGCGCGCGGGCCGGGGCAGAGGCCGCGGGCCTTAGTCGACGGAGGGCGCCTCAGGCGGCTGCCAGAAGCCTTCCTTCCAGTTGAAGCGGCCGGTCTCCGGCAGGACCCTCCCCTCCTCGGCGGCCTTGAAGACCTGCTTGTAGAGGGGCTTGGGGAGCTCGATCTGGGAAAAGTCCAGGATGAACTTGCCGATGCCCTCCTTCTTGAGGAAGGGCACTCGGTCGACGAGGGAATAGGGCGTCCGCGGGATGACGGTCGAGTAGTCCTCGCCGGTGCGGAGGTCGTAGACCGTCCCGTCCCGGTCGGCGAAGTCCTTGAAGTCGTACTTCTTCGCCAGGTCCGCGCGGATGCGGAAGAGGGGCGGATAGGAGAAGACGACCGGCATCAGGGCCTTGGCGGGCACCGCCTCCGCGACCTTCATGAAGTCCTGCTTGGAGATCTCGAAGGGCGGGACCACGCAGCGGGCGCCCTCCTGGAGGAGGAAGGAGGAGGCGTAGCGGTTGAAGGAGTAGAGCCAGGGGCCGGCCGTGATGACGAGGCCGGCGCCCTTCTCGTTCCGGCCGCGCAGGAGCCCGAGGTGGGCCAGGTTGTTCGCGACGAAGAAGCGCTGGCCGCGGCCGATCCAGTACTCGAGCTCCTCGGCCAGCCAGTCGGAGTCGGCCTCGGCGAGGTAGGGGTCCAGCCAGAACACGAGGGAGTCGCGCTTGAAGGGCAGCTCTTTCTCGTGGCGGCGCAGGCCCTCGGCCGTCTTGCGGTCGAAGTGGATCATCGCCTTCTCCGGCCGCGCCGCGAGGAGGACGTGGAGGTCGGCGACGCGGCCGACCAGGGAGTAGATGCCGTCGGGCAGGGCCTCGAGCTCGGACTTCTCCATGCGCGGATACTCGGGGCGGGGCGCCTCGTCGCGGCTCGGGAACTTGTGGTAGCGGCCCACGTCCTTCGGGAGGACGGGCTTCCAGCGCTTGCCCATCACCTTGGTCTGCACGAGATAGACCTCGTCGCCCTGGACGATGGAACCGTCGATCTTCACGAGGCGGCCCTTCGGACTGTCCTTCACGCCGCGCAGCTTGGCGGTGAAGCGGCTCGAGTCGTCCGCGCGGTGGATGCGGAGGGAATCGCCCTCCTGGAGGCCGGCGGCCTCGCCGTCGAGGAGGGCCCAGCGGCCGTCGTCGAAGGCGCGGATGTCCTTCACCTTGCCGAGCCGGATGCCCGTGCCGCCCGGCTGCTCGGGGCGGAGGAAATCGAGGCTCCGCTCCCCGGAGATGTTGAAGGTCGTCTTTTGGCGCGCGAAATCCTGCTGCAGGATGGACAGGGACTTGGCCAGGGCCTTCTCGCGGTCCAGGCGCCAGTTGTCGAGCATGTGGCGGTAGGCCGCGACCACGGCGCCCACGTACTCGGCGCTCTTCATGCGGCCCTCGATCTTGAGGGAGTCCACGCCCGCCTCCACGAGCTCGGGCACCTGGGCCACGAGCTGGAGGTCGTCCGGGGAGAAGAAGTAGCCGTTCTGCCGCTCCGTCGTGTAGATGCGGCGGCAGGCCTGGGCGCAGAGCCCGCGGTTGGCGCTCTTGCCGCCGAGATAGCTCGAGAAGAGGCAGAGCCCGGAGGCGCTCACGCAGAGGGCGCCGTGGACGAAGGTCTCGATCTCCAGGTTCGTGCCCTCGCGGACCTTGCGGATCTCGTCCAGCGACAGTTCGCGGGACAGCACCACGCGCTTGAAGCCGTGGCGCGAGAGGAAGTTGGCCCCGCGGGCGGAGCCGATGTTCATCTGCGTGGAGGCGTGGAGCTTGAGGCCGGGGAAGTAATCCTTGGCCATCTTGACCACGCCCAGGTCCTGGACGATTATCCCGTCCGGCCCGACCCGCTCCAGGTACTGGAGGAGCTGGAACATCCGGTCGGCCTCGCGCTGCTCGAAGACCGTGTTGACCGTGACGAAGATCTTCTTATGGTTCTTGTGGCAGACCTCGACGGCCGCCTCGAACTGGTTGAAGGCGAAATTGGCGGAGCGCATGCGCGCATTGAAGCTCCGCAGGCCCAGGTAGACGGCGTCGGCGCCTTCGCCCAGGGCGGCATCGAGAGCTTCGGGGTTGCCCGCTGGCGCGAGCAGTTCAACGGTGGACATACTTCTATAGTATCAAATTGCCGCCATTCTGGTAAGTATGCGGAAAACCGCATCGCCTTCACACTTTTTCTCTCGATTTCGGGCGTCCCCCCGCCGCGGGGCGGCGGGGTCGGGCTCTCCGCGAGTAGTCCGCCCGCCCCGCGGGGCGCCGCCCCCACCCGGGAAGCGGAGCTACTCGCTGCGATCCCTGACGCGGGGAGAGGGGCCCCAAGGGGGGTGAGCACAGGATTGCTTACCTGGGATCACCCCGCCGCCAAGGCAAAAAGCTTCAAGACTCTGGCGCGAATCCCCGTGATCGCGACATCCAAAGGAGGGGCCTCGAGCCGGTTCTTCGCAAGGAAGGCCTGCCACTGCGTATTCTTGGCGCTCTCCCGCGCGAACTCGTCCGAGAGCCCGAGAGGAACACCTGTCGGCAGGGTCGTTCGCCGCCGCTCGAAGGTTCGCCCGATTGCCGTAGCGAGCAATGACTCGTCAAACGCCGACTCGCCGAGCAGTACATGGAGGTCGAAGTAGTCCTTCATCCGGCTGTTCGCCATGCCAAGGCTGACGATGGCCTCTAGTTTCTCGGCGACCACCGTTTCCTTCGGATAGGCGAACAGCCGCGGCGACGGATGATCCTCGAGAATGGCCGGGAAGAGCACGAGTTCGGGCTCGGGAGTGACCGCGTCGCCGGAGCCCACGTCGACCTGGACCGTACAGCGGGCGTTTCCAAGCATTCCAAGGAGCGTCACGCGGACACCTCCATACCGGGCGTCTTCGCGTATCTCTTCGGCGCGGACGGTGTCGGGCAAGTAACGCATGCCATCGTCACAACCCAGGACGCAAAGCTCCTTGAACACTTCGGCTATCTCGCTTGTACCCAGCGAATCGAGACCCAGGAGATCGGCGTCCCTGGTCGGACGTCGCGGGCTTTCATACCAAAGACTGAAGAGCAGCGCTCCCTTGAGGAGAAAGCGATCACGCCGGGGCGACACCGATATGCGGTACAGGAAGCGCTCGAGC
>JAEUJG010000607.1 GCA_016794765.1 Spirochaetaceae bacterium
GACGAAACATCTTGCATGTGGCAGAGCGTGGGCACGCGCCGGCCCGCCGCCGCGCAGGCGTCGAGGATGCTCGCGCCCGGCTCGAGGACTACGGCCGTCCCGTCGACTTCCACCCGCATTCCCCTGTCGCTCATGACCGCCTCCCTTCGCCGCGCGCCGCGGCCCCGCCCGCGCCGTCCCCCGCGCGGCGGCCCGCGCCGAGCGGCTTCCTCGCGCCGGCGCGCACGTCGCAGCGGAGGCAACGCTCCGCCTCGATCCTCGCCTGCTCGCCGGAGTAGCCGAGCGAGATCTCCACGAAGCTGCCGCGGCGGTCCTCGGGGGAGAGCCGCCTGGCGCGGCCCATCCTCGCCTTCGCCGGCTCGAGGGGGATCTCCATCGCGTAGGAGAAGTCCCGGAACAGCCGGTCGAAGCGGTATTCGCCGACAAGGGCCTCGTCGATCGCGGCCGCCGCGGCCTTGGCCTGGCCCATCGCCTCGGCCGCCGTCGCCGGTCCGGTCACCGCGTCGCCCGCGGCGTAGAACTTCGGGTTGGAACAGCGGAAGGTGAAGGGATCGGCCTTGATCCTGCCGTCGCGCTCCAGCTCCACGCCGACGGCCTCGAGGCCGACTGAGTCGACCCGCTCGCCCACCGCGACGACGAGCCCGTCGCAGGGGATCTCGTAGCTTTCGCCCGTGGGCTCGGGCGCGGGGCGGCCGCTCGGGTCGACCCCGCCGGCGCGCATGCGCATGACCTTGAGCGCGCGCACGGCCCCGTTCCCGTCCGCGACCGCCGCGAGGGGCTGGGCCATGCAGACGAGCTCCACGCCCTCCTCCAGGGCGCCTTCCAGCTCCTCCGAGTTGGCCGGCATGTCCGCGCGCGAGCGGCGGTAGACGACGGTGACGCGGGCGCCGCCGCGGAGGGCGGAGCGCGCCACGTCGATCGCCGAGTTGCCGCCGCCGACGACGACGACGTCGGCGCCGACCGCCGGCCGCCGCCCCGAGTTGATCGCCTCGAGGAGCTCGTAGCCGGGGAGGACCCCCGCGAGCTCCTCCCCCGGGATGCCGAGGCGGATGTCCTTGAGCGCGCCGACGCAGGAGAGCACCGCGTCGTGGAGCCCGCCGAGCCGCTCCCAGGGCAGGTCGACTCCGACCCTGGTGTTGAAGACGAAGCGCACGCCGAGCTTCCGGATGAAGCCCACCTCCTTGGCCAGGACCTCCTTCGGCAGGCGGTAGGCGGGAATGCCCCAGCGGGGTATGCCGCCGGCCTCGCCGTGCGCGTCGTAGATCGTCACCTCGTGGCCGAGGCGCGCGAGATAGAAGGCGGCGGCGAGGCCCGCGGGGCCCGCGCCCACGATGGCCACCGTCTTCCCGGTCTTGGGCAGCATCTCCTTGAGGAGGCGGTTGTAGACCGCCCGCTCGCGGCCCATCTTGTACATCGTGTCCGCGAGGTAGCGGTGGATCTCGCCCTGCGAGACGGGCTCGTCCAGCTGTTCGCGGCGGCAGCGCATCCGACAATGGAAGTGGCAGATGCGGCCGACGGTGCCCGGCAGGGGATTTTCGCGCAGCGTGAGCTCGAAGGCCTCCTCGATGCGGTTCTCCTTGAGGAGCTGGAGGTAGCCCGGGATGTTCATGTGCATTGGGCAGGAGTTCTCGCAGAGCGCGAGATAGAGGCTCTCGCAGACCCCCGCCTCGCAGCGGCGCTCGCGGATGTGGCGCTCGTACTCGGAGCGGAAGTACTTGAGGGTCGTGAGGACGGGATTGGCCGCGGTCTGGCCGAGGCCGCAGAGGGCGGAGTCGCGGATGGAGAGGGCCAGCTCCTCGAGGAGGTCGAGGTCGGCCTCCTTCGCCTCCCCGCGGGAGACCGACTCGAGGATGCGGAGCATCTGCGAGAGTCCCTCGCGGCAGGGGCCGCACTTGCCGCAGGATTCGCCGGCGGTGAAGCCGACGAAGTAGCGCGCCACGTCCACCATGCAGTTGTCCTGGTCCATGACGACCATGCCGCCCGAGCCCATGATGGCGCCGAGCTTGGCCAGGGATTCGTAGTCGATCGGCGTCTTGAAGAGGGAGGCCGGCACGCAGCCGCCGGAGGGGCCGCCGGACTGGACTGCCTTGATCCGCTTGTGGGGTCCCGCCCCGCCGCCCATGCCGTAGAGCATCGAGTCGAGGCCGGCGCCGAGGGGCAGCTCCACGAGGCCCGTGTTGCGCACCTTGCCGACGAGGGAGAAGACCTTGGTGCCGGAGCCGCCCGGGATCCCGAAGCCCGCGAACCAGGCGCCGCCGCGGGCGGCGACCAGGGGCACGTTGCACCAGGTCTCCACGTTGTTGATGTTCGTCGGCGCGCCCTCGAGTCCGCGCTCGGCGGGGAAGGGCGGGCGCGGCGTGGGCCGGCCCGCCTTGCCCTCGGCGCTCGCGATCAGGGCCGTCTCCTCGCCGCAGACGAAGGCGCCCGCGCCGGTGACGACCTCGATGTCGAAGGAGAAGTCCGCGCCGAGGATGTCGCGGCCGAGCAGTCCCGCCTCCCGCGCGTCGGCGATGGCCTTGCGCAGGCGCTCCACGGCGAGGGGATACTCCGCGCGCACGTAGACGAGGCCCTCGGCCGCGCCCGTCGCCCGGGCGCCGATCGCCATGCCCTCGACGAGCATGTGGGGGTCGGACTCGATCTCGTTCCGGTTCATGTAGGCGCCCGGGTCGCCCTCGTCCGCGTTGCAGACGAGGAACTTGCGCGCGCCCGGGGCAGCGCGGAGGGCCTCCCACTTGCGCCAGGTCGGGAAGCCGGCGCCGCCGCGGCCGCGCAGTCCCGAGGCCTTCATCTCGGCGACGAGCCCCTCCGGCGTGAGTTCGCGCAACGCGCGCTCGAGCCCGGTGTAGCCGCCGACCCCGAGGTACTCGTCGAGGCTTTCCGGGTCGACGAGCCCCGAGTCGCGGAGGACGAGCTTCGTCTGTCCCTTGAAGAAGGGAAGCTCGTCCCAGGAGGGCAGGAAGGGATAGTCGGCGCCGTATTCCAGGGCCGCCGTGCGGAAGTCCCAGGCCTCGATCTTGGCTACCGCCCGGCGCGCCAGCTTGTCGAAGGCGGTGTCGTCGGCCAGGCCAGCGACGAGGCGGGCCGCGTTGGCGGGCTTGGCTTCGGTGAAGAGGAGGAGGGGCTTGCCGGGGCGGTAGGCCGTCACAAGGGGCTCCGCGGCGCAGAAGCCGAAGCAGCCGACGCGGCGGACGAGGAGTTCCGCGTTTTCGGCGGCCGCCTCCTTGGCGAGGGCGGCGAAGACGAGGTCGGCCCCGTTGCCCTTGCCGCAGGTGCCGAGGCCCACGGAGAGGAAGGGGACGGCCGGCTTGACCCGTCCGCGGCCGAGCCGCCGCCGGGTCTCGAGGTCCCGCGCGTCGGATTTCCCGCCGCCGCGCTTGGAGGAAGCGTTGTCGTAGTTCACGCGCGGCCTCCCTTCCGGAGCTTGAGGACCGCGGCCGTCAGCTTGCCGACCGTCATCCGGGAGCAGATGGTCCCGTCGATCTGGACGACGGGAGCCAGGGCGCACTGGCCGAAGCAGGCGACCGTCCGCACGGAGCAGAAGCCGTCGATCGTCGTCGCGGAGTTTTCCTCGTCCTCGCGGAAACCCTCGATGCCGAGCTTGCGGAGGCTCGTCTCGAGGAGTTCGAGGGAACCCCGGGTGTGGCAGGCCGTGCCGCGGCAGACGACGATGGAATGGAGTCCCTGGGGCTTGAGGTTGAAAAAGGAGTAGAAGGTCGCGACCGAATAGACCTGCGAGAGGGGAACCCCCATGCCCTCGGCGACCCGCCTGAGGACGCTTTCGGGGAGATAGCGGAGGCGCTCGGCCTCCTGCGCCGCCTCGAGGACGCCGAGAAGCCCTCCCGGCTTGCCGCGTTGCGCCTCGATCAGCGTATCGAGCAAGGGAAGCTCGGCCTTCGTCAAAACCGTCGATGACATCTCGCCTCCTCCGTCGAGCGAAGCGGTGTACAGCATGGTTGTTCGGCGACACTTCGTCCGAATCTTGTCTTCGATGAGTCTAAGCCTATTTGGGGCAATTTCAAGAAAAAACTATCGAGACAAGATTATTTTTATAACCTCCGAAGGATTGCCCTCGGCGCGCCGGCATCTATACTTAGCGCATGGAGGGTCGCTTGGACGGCGAAGTGCCCGAAGTCGAGCGGATCGCGCGCCGCATCCGCCGGATATTCGCGGGTGTAGCCTCTTCCGCCTATTTCGGCGGCGCCGAGCGGGCGGAATTCGCCCATTTCGAGGGAATTCTCCTCGAAGCCCTGGCGAAGATCGCGGCCAAGGCGCGCTCCGGCCGGCTCCGCCTCCTCGACCTTTCGTATTTTCCCCAGTGCCTCCGCTATCCGGGCTATCAGGCGCGCGTCGCGGTCTTCATCGGGAGCTTTGATCCCTTCCAGATGACCCATTTGGCCCTGGCCTTGCGCTTCCTGGCCGAGGAGGACAGCGAGGCGGACCTCGTCCTCGTCGTGCCCGAAGGCGCGGACAATCCCTTGAAGCCGCGCAAGACCGACTACCGCTTCCGCTACGACATCGCCCGGCGCCAGCTGGATGGGATCTTCAACCCCCTCGTCGCGCCGCTCGACTTAGGCGAGGGCGCCGATACGATCGAGATCGTGCGGCGCCTAATCGCCCTCCACCCCGGCGCGGCCCTGCGGCTCACCCATCTCCTCGGTTCCGACGCCCTGCCGACGGCCGTCCGCCTCCTGCCCGAGGATCTGGCCGCCTGGCGCGAAGCGGCTGCGCGGCACCGGGTGGCCCTGGATTTCGGCATACACGTCCAGCGGCGGGAGGGGGCGCCGGTGCCCGACGCCCTCCTTGCGGAGGCCCGGCGCCTGGGAGTCCGCGCCGAAACCTCGGACGAAAGCCTCGTCACGCCCTCCAGCAGCGATTTCCGCTCGCGCGGCGCCCTGACCGTCGCCTTTCCCGCGCCGGCCCTCCTGGCCCGGCTCGAGTTGCTCTTTCGCTACGGAATGCAGCGCCCCTGGATGGAGGCCGCGGCCGGCGCGGCCCTGGACCCGGCTGAGCCGTCCCAGGCTCCGGGCGGTCCCGGCCGGACTCCGGACGAGCCCCCGCGGATTACGGCCGACTACGAAATTTAGCGGCCGCCGCTTGAATCGCCGCCGGCCGCGGGGCGCGTGCGGGGAACATGAAGCCGCTGTTGAAGGAGGGGCGACCGCGCTTCGCCGCGGAGCCCCGCCGCGTCATGCCCCGCGCCGCGCCCGGAAGTGCCGCGCCGGGGATCGGCTTGCCGCCCGACCGGGCCCTGGAGGCGCGCCTCGAGGCGGCGGCCGAGCGGGGCCGTGAGGCGGCGGCGCTGATCGGCGCGACCGAGCGGCAACGGCTCAAGGAGCGAGGCGCCGAGGTGCGGCGCTCCCTGCGGGAAGCGCTTGGCGTGGACGGGTAGCGGACCTGGGCTGAATCCGGCCGCGCCGCCGCGCCGTCGCGCGGCGGCCCGCTAGCCGCGAAGGCCGAGGGCGAAGGAGACGAGCTTGTCCCAGTCGAAGAAGGTTAGGTCGGCCCCGGGGGCGGCGCGCCGCGTCAGGATGGCGACGGGCATGCCGGCGGCTTTGGCGCCGACGAGGTCGTAGCGGAGGGAATTCCCGACATAGAGGATTTCCGCCGGGGCGAGCCCGAGCTCGGCGGCCATGGCCAGGAAGGGCTTGGGTGCGGGCTTGAGGAGGCCGCCGTCCTCGGAGCAGCGGGCCAGCTCGAAATAGCCGGCCAGGCCGAGGCGCTCGAGCTTGCGCGGGGCGGGGAAATCCGAGAGCGCGGCCAGGCGGAGGCCGCCCGACCTGAGGGCGGCGAGGGCCGGCTCCGCGCCCGAGTAGGGCCGCACGCGTGAAAAGAGGGCGTCGAGCTCGCCGTAGATGACCCGGTCGAGGAGGGCGAAGGCCTCCTCGGGCGTGGCGCCGACGCGCGGCGCCAGGAGCTCCGCCTGGAGGCGCCGGAAGGCGGCGAGATCGCCGGGCGCGCGCCCGTCGCTCCCGCCCTCCCGGGCAAGGCGGTGGAGCTCGTGCCGCACCTCGCCGAAGGCGGCGAAGAGTCGGGCGTGCCGCAAGCCCAGCGGCAGGGCGACGAGGTTGAAGCGGGGCGCCGAGTAGAGCGTCCCGTCGATGTCGAATGCGACGGCCTTGATTCCCATTGGTTCCTGTATAGCGGAAAGCCCGGTTCCTGTCCACCGTGGCGGCTTGCCACCGCCGCCGGGCGCGCTATACTTCGAGCCATGGCGCCAACCTTCGCCGGAGAGCCGCCGCGGTCCCTCCCCGTCTACCGGAGTGCCGTCGTCGCGCGCCTCGCCCGCCGGCTCGGCAAGGTCTTCGCCGGCCTCGACTCCCGCTCCTACCTCGGCGAGGACGCCCGCGCCGAGTTCCGCTTCTACGACGAGCTCTTCGAGGAGGCCCTCCTCCGCATCGACCGGCGCGTCGCGGCGGGCGCGGTCAGGCCCTGCGTCCTCCGGAGCCGCGGCGAACCCCGCCTGCCCGAGCCGCCCGCCCGCGTCGGCGCCTTCATCGGCAGCTTCGATCCCTTCCAGATGACCCATCTCGCCGCGGCCCTCCGCTTCCTCGCCTCGGACCGCGCCGCCTGCGACGTCGTCGTCGTCATCCCCGAGGGCGGGGAAAATCCCGCCAAGCCCAAGAAGACCGACTATCGCTTCCGATTCGAACTCCTCAGGCTCCAGCTCGAGTCGGTTTTCGCCCCCTTCATCCTGCCCCTCGACCTGGGCGAGGGCGCCGACACGATCGGCATCGTCGAGCGCCTCATCGCCCAACGCGCGGGCGGCCCGCTCGAGCTCACCCATCTTCTCGGTTCGGACTCCCTGCCCCTCGCGGCGCGTTACCTGCCCGAGGACCTCGCGGCCTGGCGGCGGGCGGCGGCCGAAAGGAACGTCGACCTCGACTTCGGGGCCTTCGCGGTCCTCCGCGAGGAGGGCTTCGACCTATCCTACGCCGAGGCAAGTTACGGGGCGCACGGCATCCGCTTCGCCGCCGACGAGCGCCCCCTCGGCACCCCCTCCAGCACCGACTTCCGCTCGCGCGGGGCCCTGACGATCGTCCTGCCGACCGACGCCGTCCTCGGGCGGCTCGAATTGCTGTTCCGCTACGCGATGAACCGGCCCTGGATGGGCGAGCGTTCCGCCGCCCGGCGGCCCGAGTACGAGATCTAGCGGGGGGCCCGGCCGCCCGGGCCCGGGAGCCCGGTTTACCTTCCGCCGACGATGGATTATGGTTGATCCAAGCATGCTGCAAGGAGAGCCACGAGCCATGAAGATGATATTCCTCGGCCCCCCCGGAGCGGGCAAGGGCACCCTCGCCGATCTCGCCGTCGAAGAGCGCAAGCTCCCCCACATCTCCACCGGCGACCTCTTCCGCGCCGCCGTCAAGAACGAGACCGAGCTCGGCCTCAAGGTGAAGGGCATCCTGGCCTCCGGCGGCCTCGTGCCGGACGACCTCACCATCGCCCTCGTCAAGGAACGCCTTTCCGCCCCCGACGCCGCCTCCGGCTGGATCCTCGACGGCTTTCCGCGCACCATCCCCCAGGCCGAGGCCCTCGAGGCCCTGGCGCCCGCCGACCGCGTCGTCAACTTCGAGGTGGCCGACGAGGTCGTCGTGGGCCGCCTTTCGACCCGCCGCGTCTGCCGCGCCTGCGGCAAGATCTACAACACGAAGACCATGCCCCCCAAGAAGGAGGGGGTCTGCGACGCCTGCGGCGGCGAGGTCTACACCCGCGACGACGACAAGGAAGCCTCCATCCGCACCCGCCTCGAGAACTACCGCAGGCAGACCGCCCCCCTCATCCAGTGGTACGGCGCGCGCGGCAAGCTGCTCACCATCGACGGCGTCGGCGATCCCAAGGTCGTCCTGGAGCGCTTCAACAAGGCTCTCGCCTAGGCTTTTCCCCTCGACAGACGTCGGCCCCGCGAGGGGCCGTTTTTTTCGCGCGGGCGGGCGGCGCGCGGCTTTTGGCCTCCGCCTCTCCTTGAAGGCTCCGCGGCGGCGCGGTATGGTTAGGGGGCACGCCAAAACACCACCTCGGAGGCCTCGATGCAGCGCCGCAGCCCCGTCCATCCGCAAGCCCGCCCGCGCGGGCCCTTCCTTTCCGTCCCGACACGCGCCCTCGCGGCCCTCCTCGCCGCCTGCCTGGCCCTATCCTTGGCCGCCTGTTCGGGCGGCGGCGCGCCGCGGGCCCCCGACCCGCTCCGGGTCGAGGCTCACACGGCCGGCTTCGTCTCAGGCGGCGCGAGCCTCCGCGTCGTCCTCGCCGCCCCGATGGGCGTCGCGGGCGGGCGGCCGCGGGTCAATCCCTTCCGCCTTTCGCCGGCGGTGGACGGCCAGGTCTCCTGGGAGGACGAGCGCACCCTGGTCTTCGCGCCCTCCCGCCCCCTGGCTCCGGGAAAGCTCTACAAGGTCCGCTTCGACCTCGGCCTCCTCGAGTCGGGCGCGCCCGGCAAGGCGACCGACGATTGGTTCGACTTCAGCTTCCGCACGATCGAGCAACGCGTCGCCGTCGACTTCTCGCCCCTCCGCGCGGCGGAGGACGGCAGCCTCGTCCTGGAGGGCAGCCTCTCCCTGGCCGAGGGCGCGCCGGCCGCGGCGGTGGAGGCCGCGTTGGCCGCCTCAGGCGGAGTCGGGGGCGGCTACGACCTCTCCTGGAGCCACGACTCGCCGCGGCTCCACCGCTTCGCGGTGAAGGGCATCAGGCGCGGCGGCTCGGCCGGCTCGGTGGCGGTCAGCTGGAAGGGCGCCGCCCTCGGCGCCTCCGGCTCGGGCTCCCGCAGCTTCCGCGTGCCGGATTCCGGCGCCTTCGAGCTTCTCGGCCTCCGCGCCGTGGACGAGGGCGGCTCCCTCGTCGAGCTGTCCTTCAGCGAACCCCTCGACAAGGGGCAGGACCTCCGCGGCCTCGTCTCCGTGGACGGCGTGGAGGGCCTGCGCTACGACCGCGAGGGCGGCCGCCTCCGCCTCTACGCGCCGGCCTGGCCGGCCTCGGCGAAGATCCGGGTCGAGCCGGGGCTCCGCGCCGCGGACGGCCGGAACCTCGTCCGTCCCGTCGCGGCGACCGTCGCCTTCGCCTGGGAAAAGCCCGAGGTCCGCTTCCTCACGAAGAGCGCCATCCTGCCGACGAGCCAGGGCCTGGCCCTGCCCGTGGAGACGATGAACCTGTCCGCCCTCGTGGTGGAGGCCGTCCGGATCCGCGGCGACAACATGCTCCAGTTCCTCCAGGTCAACGACCTCGACTCCTCGAGCGAGCTCAGGCGCGTCGGCGAGGTCGTCTGGCGCAAGACCATCGACCTCGGCTGGAAGGAGGACTGGAAGAACCGCTGGGTCCGCCAGGGCCTCGACCTTTCGCCCCTCCTCGCCGAGAGCAAGGACGGGATGCTCCAGATCCGCGTCACCTTCCGCAAGGACCACATCCGCTACGTCTGCCCCAACGAGCACGACTTCCGCGACCTCAAGTTCCCGAGCGAGGAGATCATCGACCGGGAGGAGGGGGAGTTCAGCCTCTGGGACTACGTGGAAAGCTGGGGCAACGACGGCTACGGCCAGTTCTACAAGTACAAGGACGATCCCTGCCACCCGGCCTATTACCTGCCCTACTACGACCACGACATCACGAAGAAGCGGAACGTCCTCGTCTCCGACCTCGGCGCGGTCGCGCGCCGCGAGGCGGGCGGCGCCTGGACCTTCGCGGCGAGCGACCTCCGCTCCGCCGCGCCCCTTTCCGGCGCCGCGATCGGCCTCTACAACTTCCAGCGCCGCCTCCTCGCGGAGGGCAAGACGGGCGAGGACGGCCAGCTCCGCCTGCCCGCGGTCAAGGAGCCGGCCTTCGCGGTCGTCTCCCTCGGCGCCCAGCGGAGCTACCTGAAGCTCGACCCGGGTTCGAGCCTCGCGGTCAGCCACTTCGACATCGGCGGCGAGCGCGCCGACGACGGGCTCAAGGGCTTCATCTACGGCGAGCGCGGGGTCTGGCGCCCCGGCGATCCGATCCACCTGACCTTCATCCTCTCCGACCGCGACGGGACCATCCCCGCGAACCACCCCGTGCTCTACGAGCTCGAGGATCCCCGCGGCCGCGTCCTGCGCTCCGGGACGGCGACGGGATCGCTCAACGGCTTCTATTCCATCGAGACCTCCACCAACCAGGATTCCCCGACGGGGCCCTACCTGGCCCGCGTCAAGCTCGGCGGCAGGACCTTCACGAAGTCCCTGCGGGTCGAGACCGTGATGCCCAACCGCCTCAAGATCAAGCTCGAGCTCGGGGGCGGATCGGCCTACCTGAGCCGCGGCTCCGGCGATCTTAGGCTCGAGTCCGCCTGGCTCACCGGCGCCCCCGCCGGCGCCCTCCGCGCCGACATTTCGGCGACCTTCGCCGCCGCGCCGACGAGCTTCGGCTCCTACCGCGACTACGCCTTCGACGATCCGACGCGGACCATCTCGGGCGAGCGCGCGATCCTCTTCGAGGGCCAGCTCGGCCCCGACGGCAAGGTCGCGGTGCCCGTGGAGCTCGCGCCCGAGGGCCTGGCGCCGGGCAAGCTCCGCGCGACCCTCCTCACCCGGATCTTCGAGCCCTCCGGCGTCTTCTCGAGCGAGACCGCGCAGTTCGACTACCATCCCTACGAGCGCTACGTGGGCCTGAAGCTCCCCAAGGGCGACCAGTCCCGCGGCATGCTCCTCACCGACCAGGACCACAAGGTCGAGCTCGCCCTCGTGGACCGCGACGGCAAGCCCGTCCGCTCCGGCACCGTCGAGGTCTCGCTCTACCAGCTCGAATGGCGCTGGTGGTGGGAGAAGGGCGACGAGAGCCTGGCCGAGACGGCGGACGACCTCTACGCGCGTCCGCTCAAGCGGGAGAAGGTCCGCGTCGAGAACGGCCGGGCCGAGTGGAGCTTCCGGATCAACTACCCGAACTGGGGCCGCTACCTCGTCCGGGCCGAGGACGCGAGCGCCCAACCTTCCCGCTCCTCCTCCTCCTCGGGCCGGTCCGCCGCCTCGGGCGGCCTCGGCCACGCCGCCGGCTCCGTCGTCTACGTCGATTGGCCGGGCTACGCGGGCAAGGGCCGCGGCGAGGCGGGCGGCGCGGCCTCCATGCTGAGCCTCCAGGCCTCCAAGGAAAAATACGCCGTCGGGGAAAAGGCGCAGGTGTCCTTCCCCTCCAACGCCGAAGGCCGCGCCCTCGTCGCGATCGAGCGCGCCGGCCGCCTCCTGCGGCAGGAGTGGGTGCGCACGAAGCCCGAGCGGACAAGCTACGAGTTCACGCTGACGCCCGACATGGCGCCCAACGTTTACGTCCACGTCTCCTTCCTCCAGCCCCACCTGCAGACCGCCAACGACCTGCCGATCCGGCTCTACGGCGTCGTGCCCGTGATGGTCGAAGACCCGGCGACGCGCATCGCGCCGGTCGTGGAGGCGCCCGCGGAGATCGAGCCCAACTCCGACGTCTCCTTCTCCGTCCGCGAGGCCTCGGGCCGCGCGATGACCTGCACGGTCGCCGTGGTCGACGAGGGACTCCTCGGCATCACGCGGTATTCGGCCCCCAATCCCTGGAACGAGTTCTACAAGAAGGAGGCCTCGGCCCTCGCGAGCTACGACCTCTACCAGTACGTCGCCGGGGCCTTCTCCGGCAAGCTCGAGACCCTGCTCGCGGTGGGCGGCGGCGACGAGGGCCTCGGCGGCGGCAACCGCAAGGTCAGCCGCTTCCCGCCCGTCGTCACCTTCTTCCCGCCCTTCGAGGTGAAGGCCGGCGAGACAGTCAGGAAGAGCTTCCGCATGGGCCCCTACGTCGGCGCCGTGCGCTTCATGGTCGTCGCCGGAACCAGGCCCCCGGCGGCCGCCGCCAAGCCCGGCGCCTCCGCCGCGGCCGCCGGCGCCGCCTACGGCGTCGTCGAGAAGGAAGTGCCGGTCCGCTCCAAGCTCATGGCCCAGCTGACCGCGCCGCGCGTCCTCTCGCCGGACGAGGAGGCCGCCATCCCCGCGACCGTCTTCGCCTTCCTCGGGAAAAAGCGCGTCCGCGTGACCCTGGAGGCGGGCGGCGCGGCCGTCCTGTC
>JAEUJG010000609.1 GCA_016794765.1 Spirochaetaceae bacterium
CGCCCTCGAGGGTCGCCTCAAGGGGTATCGCGAAAATGGTCGACGCGCCCAGGAAGATCCAAGCGGCGACGCCGGCGATTCGCCTCAATACGCCCCCTTGCCGCCGAAGACGACGCCGAAGGTCTTGAAGAGGATATGCAGGTCGAGCCAGACCGACCAGCTCTGGATGTAGTAGACGTCGAGCGCCACCCGCTCCTCATAGTCCGTGTCCGAGCGGCCGGAAACCTGCCAGAGCCCCGACATGCCGGGCCGGACGCTGGAGAAATAGCGATAATAGGCGCCGTATTTTTCGACCTCCGCCTGGATGATGGGCCGGGGACCGATGAGGCTCATCTCCCCGAGAAACACGTTCCAGACCTGCGGCAACTCGTCCAGGCTCGTCTTGCGGAGGAATTTTCCCATCCTCGTGACGCGGGGATCCTCCTTCAGCTTGAAGGAGGCCTCCCACTCCGCCCGCGCCGACGGATCACGATCCAACAGCGCTTCCAGGACCTCTTTGGAGTTCCTGACCATCGAGCGGAATTTCCAGGCCTTGAAGGGCTTGCCGTTCCGTCCGAGCCGCGTGTGGCCATAGAAGACCGGCCCGGGCGAATCGAGCTTGACGAGCAGCGCGATGAGCAACACGATGGGCGAAATCGCGATGCCGCCGAGGAGACTCAAGCTGAAATCGAATCCGCGCTTGGCCGCGCGGTTCAGGGGCATAAGAAGACGTTGTGCGGTATATAGACCAAGGACCCCGTCGAAGTCCCGTACGCTCATCCAGATGCTCGTCATGCCGAAAAAGTCCGGGATCAGGACATAGTGACGGAAGCTCGATCGAACATAATCCTCGACGATGACCGACAACCGCCGGCGTTCCACGCCCGGCATCGCGACGATGGCCGCGCTTATGCCGCAGCGCTCGGCGATTTCCGGTCCGGCCGAGGTGCTCGGAAAGATCGGTATCCCGGCATACTCGCCGCCGAGCGCCGGATCGTCATCGAGCATGACCACGGGTCGGTAGCCGATCCAATGGTTGTTCCGGAGCCGATCCACGACCAACTTGCCGGTCTTCCCGGCTCCGAAGATCACCACGGGGATGCCCCACCACTTGGCCCTCCGCCAAAGCCGCCGGGCTATCGCCCGACAGAGCGCGAAACCGGGGACGCTGGCGAAGAGGGATAGGACGAATGCGACGGAATAGGCGTCGAGGCGCCGCGATTGGATAAATAGCGAAAGGATTATCCCCGCGTGCCCGAGCGACGAGGCTATGGCGAAGCGCCGGAGCTCCTCCGCTGGAGCCAGCGACAGCCCGGGATAAAGGTGGACGACGTAAAAAACGAACAGGAAGGCCGGCAAGTAGGGCCAGTAGGTCACGAAGGATTTGAAGTTGATGATCTCGAGATTGTAGGCGTTCACCAGGAAGAATCCGAGGCCAAAGCTTCCCATGATGGCAAAGAGGTCCGCCGCGATGAACACCAGGCTTGTCGCCAAGCTGGCGTTCCGCGGCTTGTTGAGCCGATACCGCTCCACGAACTCGTCAAGATCTAGTCGCTTGTCGTTCATCTCGTTCCTCGCGCTGCGGTGATAAGCTCATGAAGCGAAGCTTCGTTAGGTCCCGTCCCGGCGCGCCCCGCGCCGGCGTCCGGCATGGCGCCCCCGACCCCGCCCGCCCCTTCCGCCCACACGATCAGCGAAGCGCCGCTTTCGGCGAGCCGCCTGGCCCGCTCGGCTTCGGCGCACTTCAGGTAGACGAGGCCGTGGCGCTCGCAGGACCATTCCAGGAGAAAGTCGATGTCGCTGGAGCCCACCAGGATGAGGCTCGTGAAGCCCCGCGCCTTGGCGTCCAGGACGATGCCCTCGACCCGTTCACGATAGTGGGAGGCGTTGCTCGAGGCCCGGCGGAAATAGCCCACCGTCCGCCGCGACACCTCGCCGATGCCTTCGGGCGTCAGGGCGTAGTGAAGGCTCTTGGCCGACAGGCGCGTCAGCGAAAGCCAGCCACGGTCGGCCATCTTCTTTAATAGGGCGTTCGTCATACCGAGGGAGAGCCCGGATTTCAGGGCGAGTTCCCGCTGGGTGAGGTGTTCCTCCCGCTTCTGCGCGCTGTACACGCTTTCAAGGAGGGCTAGTTCGGTATCGATATTGTCGCTCATGGCTGGTTGAAGGGGGCGTCGCGCGGAAAACGGGGAAGGATAAAGCTCGCCCCCACGACCGCGAGGCCGTGTTTTCGCCGGGGGGCTGGAAGTCCGAGAACCCGGAACGCGGCCGCAACTCGCTGCCCCTCGCTCCCGGACACTGTCGCTTCGACCCCTGGGGAGAGGTCGATTGTTCACGCACTGAACAACAGTACCACAGCCCCGTGGTCCTTTCAAGAACCAAGCCGGCAAATCCCGCCTCGCCCAAGGGGAACCCCCGACCCGACTGTTCGCGGCCTTCCCCCTCTCGCTCGTCCCGCCCGCCCGCCTCCAAGAGCGGGAGCTCGCCGGGGCCGACCCGGCCGACCCCTCCTTCGACTATCCCCTCAGTTGAAGAGACCCAGCATGAAGTGCTTTTCCCCGTTGTAGAGCTTGGACACGAGCTCGCCCGCGAGGAAGGACATGTTCACGCCCTGCCCTCCGTTGTAGCCGACCGCGTAGTAGACGTTCCTGTACTTCCCCGTCACGCCGATCCGCTCGTTCTTGCTCTTGGTCTCGCAGATGATGCCGTCCCAGGTCCTCTCGATGCGGATGTTCCTGAGAGCGGGATACAGCTCTCCGATCCGCTTCCGGATCTGGGATTCGATCGCCTTCAGGTCGCCGGGGTAGAGGAGTCCGTCGTCCTCGTTGTACTGCACGCTGCCTCCGCCGATGAGGATGCGATGGTCCTTCGTCATCATCATGTGGAAGGTCGCGTCCTGGTCCGTGCCCGCGTACTGGTCGTCATACCAGGAGAGGCAGTCCTTCCAGCCGATCGCCTTGTATTGCGCGTCGGTGAGGGGAGCCGTGACCGCTACCTGCGTATGGGCCGGGACGATGTCCTTGGCGAGGAAGCCGAGGGTGGCGGCGGCATAGGCGTTCGCCGCGATCACGACGCTCTTGGCCGAAACCTCGAACTCCTTGCCGCCGGCGAGGATCGAGAGCGTGACTGTCTCGTTCGCCTCCCAGCCCTCGACCGGGCTGTTCTCGTAGATGACGACGCCTGCGTCCTCGGCCAGTTCCTTGAGCGCGGCGACGAGCTTTCCGGAGTTGACCGAGCCGCCGTTCGGGTCGTAGACGGCGCCCAGGAGTCCGGGAGAGCCCAGCATGCTCCGCGCCTTGTCCCTATCCCAAAATTCGATGGGCATGCCCCGTTTTCTGGCGGCTTCGGCGTATTCCCTTCCCGCTTCGAGGTTTCCCGCGCTGAAAATGCCCAGGCACTGGCCGTTGAGCGTGAATTCCGGGTCTATACCGGTTGATTCGGCCAGCTCCTTGAGACGCTTCATGCTTTTCACGGTGGCGTCATAGATCTCGCGGTGATGGGCACCGTTTTTCCCCATCGTCATCCCGCCCTCGGTGTAGCTCTGCGCGAGCACGAGGCCGCCATTGCGGCCCGAGGCGCCATTGCCGACACGCTTGGCCTCGAAGATCGCGACCGTTTTCCGGGGATTGGTTTTCTTGATGTGATAGGCGGTGGAAAGACCGGTATAGCCGCCGCCGACAACGGCCACGTCGACACTCAGGTCCTTGTCCAGGGCGGGATTCACCGAGGGAAGGAACCTGGCCCAATAGCTGTCGTTGTCGTCGTAGAACTCGGATTTCTCGGCCGAAAGCGGCGCGGTGGCGATTGGCAGGAGAAGGGCGAGAGAAAGGGTCGCTCGCCCGAACCCGCCCAGGCCGGACCTCGTCTTGCCGCCGGCATCGTGTTTCGCTTCAAGGAACAAACGCATGGATAATCCTCCGCTCGGCAGTATCGCCCCCAACCAACCCGCCTATCCTGTCAAACCATGGACGTTTCTGTCAGTCCTGAGGCCCGAGCCCCTCCTCTCCCTTCTCCCTTGTTTTGTCGGTGTCTTTCCTTCGTGGTCCCTCTCCATGCATTTTCTCCCGTCCCTTTCCTCCTCCCCCTTCGCCCATTCTCCCCTCCGCGCCTCCGTGCCTTTGTGTGCGACATCCCTCCACTCTTCCCTTCTCCCTTTACCGTTCTCCTCCTCCTTCGTGCCGTTCGTGTCCCTTCTACCTTCGTGTCATTCGTGTCCCTTCCTCCCTTCGTGCTGTTCGTGTTCCTCTCCTTAAAAATTCTTCCCATCAAAAAACCGCGCATCTCCTGAACCTCTTCCTCAGTGTGCCTCGGTGCTTCTACTCTCCTTTCCCTGTCGCACCGTGATTTGCCACCAAACAAAAAAGGGCGCCCCCTCTCGGGAACGCCCTCTATCCTTACCTAGCCAACCGCTCTTTACTTCTTCTTGTCCTTGTCGACCTTGCCCTTAAGCAATTCAGCGAACGGATTGTACATCGTGCCGTCGTCTTCCTTCGGCGCGGGCTTCCGCGCTTCCCAGCTCTTTTCCTGCCTCGGGCCCCGGTCGTCGCGGGAGTAGCCATCCCGGCGCGGCTCGTCCCGCCTCTGGGCGCCGCCCTGCGGCTGCGGCCTCTGCCCGCCCTCCGCGCCTTTCTTCACCACGACCACGCGCCGCGCGCCGGACGGGGCGCCGCCCTGCGAGTCGCCGGCCGGACCTTCGCGCCGCGTATCCTCGCGCCGCGGCTGGCCTTCCCGGCCGGGCCGCGCCTGCGCGTGCCCCTCGCCGCGGGGCTGGCCGCCCTGGCGTCCGCCGCCCTGAGAGCCGTCGCTCTTCAGGGAAAGGCCGATGCGCTTCCGCGCCGCGTCCAGGCTGATGATGCGAAAGTCCTTCACGTCGCCGACCTTCAGGGCCTCCATCGGGTCCTTCACGAAGCGGTCGGACATCTCGGAAACGTGGATCAGGGCGCTCTCCTTGATGCCGATGTCGACGAAGGCGCCGAAGTCCACGACGTTCTTGACCTTGCCCTTGACGATCATGCCCTCGTGCAGGTCCTCGAACTTGATGACGCCCTTCTGGAGGATGGGCTTCGGGAAGCCCTCGCGCGGGTCGCGGTTCGGCTTCTTGAGCTCCGCGACGATGTCGTCCAGGGTCGTCTCGCCGACGGAGTACTTGGCCTTGAGGGCCGCGCGCTCCTCGTGGGAGGGGTCGCGCCCGCCGCGCACGACGGGGAGAAGCTCCTCCGCCAGGGCGTAGTTCTCGGGGTGGACCCAGGTATTGTCGAGGGGGTTCGGGCTCTCGGGAATCTTGAGGAAGCCGGCGCACTGCTCGAAGGTTTTCTCGCCGAGGCCCGGAATGTCGCGGAGCTTGTCGCGGCCGGGGATGCGGCCGTTCGCCTCGCGGTACTTCACGATCTTCTTCGCCAGGCCCGAGTTGATGCCGGACACGTAGCGGAGGAGGGACTGGCTCGCGGTGTTGAGGTTGACGCCGACGCGGTTGACCACGGAGCCGACGACCTCGTCCAGGCCCTCGGAGAGCTTCTTCTGGTTGACGTCGTGCTGGTAAAGGCCGACGCCGATGGACTTCGGGTCGATCTTGACGAGCTCGGCCAGGGGATCCTGGAGGCGGCGGCCGATGGAGATGGCGCCGCGGATCGTGAGGTCGAGCTCGGGGAACTCCTCGCGCGCCACGTCGGAGGCGGAGTAGACGGAGGCGCCGTCCTCGTCCACGACGGTAAACTCGCATGACGAACCGGCCTCGCCGATGGCGGCGGCGACGATCTCCTGGACTTCGTGGCTCGCGGTGCCGTTGCCGACAGCGACCAGGCGCATGTCGTGCTTCTTGATGGCGGCCGCGATGGCCTTCCGGGCCTCTTCGGGCTTCTGTTCCTGGTAGATGACGAAGTAGTCCAGGAACTTGCCCGTCTCGTCCAGGGCCGCGCACTTCGTGCCGGTGCGGATGCCGGGGTCCACGCCGAGGACGCGGGTGCCCTTGATCGGCGGCTGCATGAGGAGGTTCTTGAGGTTCTCGGAGAAGACCTCGATGCCGTGGCCGTCGGCCGCCTCCAGGGCGTCGGAGCGGAGCTCGCGGAGGACGGCGGGGGAAAGGAGGCGGCGGAGGCCGTCGTCGATCGCCTCGGCGTGGTAGCGGTTGTTCGGGGAGGCTCGGTGCTTGAGGAGCTCGACCGCCTCGTCCTCGTCCACCTCGAGGCTGACCTCGAGCTCGCCCTCGCGCTCGCCGCGGTTCACCGCCAGGACGCGGTGGGGCTTGAGCGTGTTGAGGGGCTCGGCGTAGTCCCAGTACATCTGGTACGTGGACTTTTCCTTCTTGGCCTCGTCGCCCACGCCCTTCGACTTGAGGGAGCCGGACTTGAGGTAGAAGGACTTCACCGCGGCGCGGTTGTCGGGATCCTGGGAGAGGCGCTCGGCCAGGATGTCCATCGCGCCCTGGATGGCGTCGCGGGGACTCGCCACGGCGAGCTCGGGCTTGTCCGGGCTCTCGCGCACGTAGGCGGGCGCGGCCTCTTCGACCGCCTTCTCGTCGCCGGACAGCATGATCTCGGCAAGGGGCGCCAGGCCGCGCTCCTCCGCCAGCATGCCGCGGGTCTTCTTCTTCTTCTTGAACGGAGTCCAGATGTCCTCGATCTCGGCGAGGGTGGAGGCCTTCTTGATGTTCTTGAAGAGCTCCTCGGAAAGCTTCCCGAGTTCGAAGATGCCCTTGATGACCTCGATGCGGCGTTCCTCGAGATTCTTGTAGCTCTCGAACTTGTGGGCCGAGTCCCTGACCTGGACCTCGTCGAGGCTCCCGGTCCGCTCCTTGCGGTAGCGGCTGATGAAGGGGACGGTGCAGCCCTCGCCGATGAGGGTGACGACCGCGGAGACCTGGCTCGTCTTGATGCCGAGCTCGGTGGCGATGCGGTTCATGACCGCGATCTCGTCGATCTTGAGCTCCGCGATGGTGGCTTCGTTCAATTCCATGGGGGCTACGGTACGGAAAGCGCGCCGAAAATTCAAGCCGCCGCCGCGCCGCCGCACGCCATTCGACGGAAATCCGGCCGCGGATCGATAAAAATTTGCAAATAAACGCTGGCGGACGTGTTCCGCCTATGTTACCATTTTCTCGAAATCCTCCTTGGCATCTTGGAGGACTTTTGCCCTTTGACATTGTGGATATAATGGCTATAATGCACGAATCTTTGCGTCAGGAAGTGCCATGCCCAAGAACGTCAAAAAAGTCCGCATATTCTCCGCCCTCGAGGTGGCAAACCTCTGCGGCGTGGTAAACCAGACCGCCATCAACTGGATCCGGAACGGCTATCTCAAGGCCTTCACCACCCCCGGCGGCCAATACCGCATCTACGCCGAAGACCTCATGGGCTTCCTCGAGAACCGCGGCATGCGCATCCCCCCCGAACTTGAAGACCACTTCAAGGACGACGTCGAGTGGTCCTCCATCCTCATCGTCGACGACGACGTGGAACTCAACGAACTCGTCCGGCGCT
>JAEUJG010000018.1 GCA_016794765.1 Spirochaetaceae bacterium
CTGGGCCTTTGTCCGCTTCGTCCTCTCCCGCTTCATGCTGCTATACGGCCGGCGGCGCTTTGCGGTGACCCTGCTGGCCGGGTTCCTCTTCGCGGCCGCCGCCGAAAGCGTCTTGGTCCGGTTTCCCGGGCTCGGCGCCGAATTCCGAACGATCGGCCACCTGATCCCCGGCCTCCTGGCCGCGGAGATGCTCGCGGAGGGCCCGCTGCCGACGGCGGCCGTCGCCCTCGGCGGTGCGGCCGTCGTCCGCCTCATCCTGGCGGCTCTCGGGGCGGCGGTCCTGTGAGGGAGGGCTATCGCCCGCCGAGCCCCGCCGGCCGCCTTTTCGCGGCGCGGCGGCGAGGCCGGAAACCCCGGAGGCGGCTCGCCCGGGCCGGGGCCTGCCTGGCCGCCCTGGGCCTGGCGGCGCTCGCATCGCGCGCGGCGCTCCCGGGCGAGCGCGGCGCGCCCCTGCCGCCGGAGATCGCCGCCGCGGCCGGGCGGGCGGAGGACGCGATGCGCGACGCCATGGCGATGATCCGGGCGGAAAAGCTGGCCGCGGGACGGCTGCCCGAACCTTCGGGCCGCGGCCTACTCGGCGAGGAGTACACGAAGCTCACCACGACGCTCGGAAGCCTGTCCGCCAAGCGGACCTCGGAAAATCCCCGCTGGGCCGGGGTCCTCGTGGAGCGGCTCTGGGGGGCCGGACTCCGCAAGGGCGACGTCGTAGCCGCGGGGCTTTCGGGCTCCTTCCCCGGCCTCAACCTGGCCCTCGCCCTGGCCTGCCGGAGCCTGGAACTGCGGCTCGTCGCGGTCTCCTCGGTGACCGCCTCCACCTTCGGCGCCAACCAGCCGGGCTTTACCTGGCCCGAGATGGAGGTCCTCCTGGCGCGGCGCGGGGCGCTCCGGCCGGTCTCCGTCGGCGTGGCGGCCGGCGGCTCGGGCGACGCGGCGGCCGACCTGGAGCCCGAGGCGCGGGTCCTGGCCGCGGAGATCGCGGAGCGCTCGGCCGCCACCCTCGGCGCGCGTTACCTGGCGCCGCGGAGCCTCGAGGAGGCGATCGAAGGGCGGCTGGCGCTTTACCGAGAGGCCGCCAAGGGCGGGCGCATCTCCCTGTACGCCAACGTCGGCGGCACCGAGGCGAGCCTGGGCGGCGGCGAGGCCTTCCTGGAGCTCGCGAGCGGCTTCGTGCCGGCCCTGCCCTTCGACCTCACGAAGGAGCGGGGCGTGATGGCGCGCATGATCGAGTCGGGGGTGCCGGCCTTGACCTTGCTCAACGTCCGCGACCTGGCCCTGCGTTGGGGGGTGCCGATCGATGAGTGATCCGAAGCGCGGGGCTTGTGGCGACCTCCGCCCGCTCGGCGTGGAGGAAACCCGGGCGCGGATCGCGGCGGCGGCGCCGCCCTTCTTCGAGGCCGCCCCGAGCCCGGCATCGGAGGCTTGGAGCGAGGCCTCCGCGGCGCTTCGCGTCCTGCCCCGCTGGGCCGTCGAAGCCGGCGCGATCCGCCTGGGCCGCCCGGACGGCGGGGAGGCTGGCGATGTCCCGGAGGGCCGAGAAGGCCCGATCCTCGTCTGGCTCGCTCCGGGCGGAGGAGGTGGGAGGAAGCTCGGCGCGGAGGCCTTCCCCAGCGAGCTCGTCCTCGAGGTGTCGAGAGGCCGCCGAACGATCTCCACCTGGGACTGCGGCAAGCGGGCGATCGTCGGAACGGAGACGGGCTCGGGGCCGACCCTGGTCCTCGGCCCGCCCTTTGACGGAGCCCCGCTCGTCCTCCTTGTCCGCGAGCCTTGGGCAGGGGGCGGCGCGCCGCTTTGACTTGCTTTTATGGCCATGGCTAAGTACTTTACCGATATGAGGGATGTCGAGAAGCGAAGGGGCGCGAACGCGCTCGGCGCGGGCAAAAGGGAGCTCGCCCGCCATCGCCCGGACCTGGCCTTGGCGCCGCTCCGGGAGGCGGTCGCCGCCTGTCCGGCGAGCCATGCCGCCGACTTGGCCGAGCGTCTCTACTGGCTCGCCGTGGCCCTCCTGCGGCTGGACCGCGCCGAGCTTGCGGTCAAGAGCCTGGCCTCGGCCCAGAAGCTCCGGCCCCGCGGCCACGCCCGCCGCGCCTATACCCTTCGCGTCAACGACTACGGCATGCCCCGCCGGTCAAAGCCCGAGCTCGACGACTTCTACGCCTTTTATTCGATCCAAGCCTGTCGTTACCTTTCGGCCAGGGCGGGGAACCGCTTCGGCTCCAACGGCGAAAAGGACGCGGTGACGAGGATCATCGCGGAGTCTTGGACGGGCCTCAGGGGCTCGGGTCGGCTGGCCGGTCTCTGCTCCGGCAAAAAGCTCGTCCTCTTCAAGTCCTGGCCGGTGGCCTTCCCGAGCTTCGTCTCGGGCCTTTCCGGCCACCAAGGCCAGGGCAAGGGCCAGAAGGGCCAGCCTGGGGAGATCGTCGCGGGCAACTTCAAGAGCGGAAGGGCCCAAGGACTCGATGAACGATGCTCCTGCGGCTCAGGCTTGGCCTATCGCTGCTGTTGCGGGCGGCTCGCGAGCCCGCGCGAGTTCATGTGTGAGTGATTCGGAAACAATCCAGGCCGAATCCTGCCCTACTGTGTGAAAAAGAGCCACTCCCAGCCCTCAAATTCCGCCTTTGTTCCGCTTCGATCCACCGCCAGGCTTCTCGACCTCCTCTTCTAGGCCAATTCTCTTGGATTTTTGCCTCCCAACGGGCTGGAGTGTGGTTATTACGCTGAGGCCGGAGCCGAAGGACGGCAATTTCAATCTTCGATTAAGTGTATTTGTTGTAAAGAATAATGGAAGATTGTCCGGCCGAGTCCGCTCAATTGGCCACAAAAAATCTTGAAATACTGCCGGCGACGCATGGCTTGGCACGGAACGTGCATTATCAATGGTGTAACCGGAGGTTATCATGGCCCGCAAGTCCAACTGCATCAATGATTCGAGTTCCTGCGACGAGAATGTGCTTTCGATGTACCTCAAGGAAATCAACCGCATTCCCCTCCTTACCCGCGAGGAAGAAGATACATACGCCCGCGCCGCCGCCAAGGGAGAGCAGGCCGCCAAGGACATGCTCGTCAAGGCGAACCTACGCTTCGTGGTCAACGTCGCCAAGAAGTACCAGAACCAGGGCCTGCCCCTCGCCGACCTCATCTCCGAGGGCAACATCGGCCTCATCAACGCGATCGAGCGCTACGACGTGGACAAGGGCTACCACTTCATCTCCTACGCCGTCTGGTGGATCCGCCAGTCCATCCTCAAGGCCGTGTGCGAGAAGTCGCGCCTCATCCGCCTGCCCCTGAACCGCGCCAACGAACTCGTCCAGATCGAGAAGGCGCGCAAGGTGCTCGAGGGTTCCCGCACCGAGGACGAGGAGATCCGCGAGATCGCCCGCCTCCTCGGCATGGAGTCCGACCACGTCGCCGACCTCGTCGCCGTGAGCCGGGAGCTCGTGTCCCTGGAGACGCCGGTCTTCGACGAGCGCGACTCCTCCACGGTGGGCGACTTCGTCGAGAACAGCGCCTACGTCTCCCCCGAAGACTACGCGATCGAGGAGAACCTGAAGGCCGACATCAACGCCGTCCTTTCCACCCTCTCCGACAAGGAGCGCGAGGTGGTCGAGTACCGCTTCGGCCTCAACGGGCGCAGG
>JAEUJG010000023.1 GCA_016794765.1 Spirochaetaceae bacterium
CGAGCCGCTCGATGTCGCTCCAGTCGCCCAGGCGGGGATCGACGACGCCGAAGTCCATCACGGAGAAGCCCTCGTCGGAGGAGGAGGGGAAGAAGGGAAGGAGGTGCAGGTGGCTGAAGCGGCCCGCGAGCCTTCGCCCGCAGAAATCGGCGAGGATCCCGAGGGGCGCCCCTGCCCCCTTGAGCATGTCGCCGTAGGCGATGAGGATGGCGTCGCCCGCCTGGAACCGTGGGGGCGCGGCGGTCCGGTCGACCGAGTCTCCGACGCCGCCAGCCGTGTTCCCGACGCCGGCGTCGGTGCCCTTGATCCTGGAGGCTTCGATGAGGGAGAGAAGGCGGGGCAAGAGTTCGGGACCCCGCCCGGGGTAGAGTTCTCCGAGGGCCCGCTCGAGCCGCTCTCGGCCCGTCTCCGGCCCATCCTCCGAGGATCCGCCGTCGGGGAGCGCATAGCGGTCTTGAGGCGACATGCCTCAAGTATCAGTATCCGCCTCTCCGCCTGTCAATGATTGAAGGGCTATGGCTTTCAGTCCCGATTGGTCTATCATGGACTCATGAAGGTCGCGATGCTTCATTTTCATCTTCGCCGCGGCGGCGTCGGCTCGGTCATGCACCGGCAGGCGGCCAGTCTCGCGCTGACCCAGGACCCGCCGGAGCTCGCCTTCGTCGTGGGCGCCGCCGCCGAGGGACGCTCTCCCGCGCCGGTCTTCGTCGTGCCGGGCCTCGACTACGACAGCTTCACCGGCGCGGACGCGGCCGACCTGGAGGCCGGCGCGCGCAGGCTGGCCGCCGGGATCGAGGACGCCCTCTCCCGCGCCTTCCCGGGGGGCTGCGACCTTCTTCATGTCCACAACCCCCTCCTCAGGAAGAACGCGCGTCTCCTCGGGGCCCTGGGGATCCTTCAGTCGCGCGGCCACGCGCTCCTCGTTCAGGAACACGATTTCGCGGAGGACTATAGGCCCGATGTCTACGACTCCGCTTGGCCCTATCCCGAGGCCTGCGACTACGCGACGATCAACAGCCGCGACCGGGACAGCCTGGTCGCCGCGGGCCTCGATCCCGGGCATGTCCACCTCCTTCCCAATCCCATCGCCGACGACGGGGCGTTCTCCCCGCGCGGCGGCTTCGCGATGGAGGCCGCCAAGGGCCGCCGGACCGTCCTCTACCCCGTGCGGGCGATCCGGCGCAAGAACCTGGGCGAGGCCCTGCTCCTCTCGCTTTTCCTGCCCGAGGGCGCCGAGCTCGCGGTCACCCTTCCCCCGACCAGCGAGGGAGACCGGCCGAGTTACCAGGCGTGGAAGGCCTTCGCCGCGAAGGAAGGCTTGCCGGTCCGTTTCGGGGCGGGGGAGGGCGCGACGCTTCCGGAGCTCTTCGCCACCTCTTTCGCCGTCGTGACGACCTCGGTGAAGGAGGGCTTCGGGTACTCCTACCTCGACCCGCTTATGCGGGGCATCCCCGTCCTCGGCAGGGAGATTCCGCACATCGCGAGGGACTTCCGCGAAAACGGGATCGGCTTCCCCGGCCTCTATCCCGCCATCCCGGTCCCCGTCACGGCGGCCGAGCGTGAGGACACGCGCGCGGCCGCCGACGCGAGGCTGGCGCGTTTCCGCGAGGCCTTCCGGCCCGCGTTTGGCCCGGACGGCGAGGCCCGCCTGGAGGCCCTCCTCGAAGCCTTGCCGCGGAGGTTCGAGGGGGAGCTTCTCGATTTTGGCGCCCTGGACCAGCAGACCCAGGCCTCCGTGCTCGCGCGGCTCAAGGGCGACGGCGGCTTCGCCGCCGAGCTCGTCGGCCTCAATCCCTTCCTCGGGCGGCTTTTCACCCGGGCGCCCTCCGCCGAGGAAGCCCTCCTTGGGCGCGAGGCCGTCGTCCGGAGCTACTCGGACCGCCGTTGCGGCGAGCTCCTTTCCGCGGCCTACGGCCGGGCCCTCCGCCGCGAGGCCCGGGGACGCGTCGACAAGGCGGTCCTGCTCGAGCGCTATCTCCGGCCCGCGGCCTTCTTCCTGTCCGCCTCATGAAGCCGATGACGCAGGAAGAGCGCCGCGGGCTCGTGAAGCTCCTCGTGAAGGTCTCTCCCTCCGGCCTCGCGGCCGAGCCGCCTCTCCTCAGGCCCGATCTCGCCGCCCTCGTCGGCGCGCCGCTCCCCCGGCGACCGCGCGCGGTCCTCTTCGACGTCTATGGGACGCTCCTCATGAGCGCGGCGGGAGGGGAGCCCAACCTGGCCGGCGACGCGGACGGGCAAGGCGGTGAGCCGGCCCTTGGCCTCCTGGAAGAAGAGCTCTCCCGCGCCGGCTTCCGGGGCGGCGCGCGCCGCTTCGCCCTCGACCTTGCGCGCGCCATTGCGGCCGACCGCGAGGCGCGGCTTCCGGCCACACCCCACCCCGAGGTGGACATCCAAGCCTTGGTCTCCCGACTTCTCGGGGATGCGCCGCCGGAAGCCGGGAGGCGCGCGGCCCTCCTCCTCGAGGCCTGGCTGAATCCCTGCGCGCCGATGCCCGGAGCCCGGGAGCTTCCGGCCAGGCTCCGCGCCTCCGGCCTGCGGCTCGGCCTCGTGTCGAACGCGCAGTTCTACACGCCCCTCCTCATCGAGGCCCTTTTGGACCGGTCGCCGGAAGAGCTCGGCTTCGAGGCCGTCCTCGCGGCCTATTCTTTCGAGGGGGGCATAGCCAAGCCCGCGGAAGAGCTGTTCATGCGGGCGGCCGGTCCGCTCCTGGCGGAGGGTCTTTCCCCCGGCGGGATCCTCGTCGTCGGGAACAGCTCGGCCAACGACATCGCTCCCGCGCGCCGACTCGGCTTCATGACCGCACTCTTCGCCGGCGACGCCCGCTCCTTCAGGCCCACGGCGCCGGGCTCTCCCGGCGCGCGGCCCGACACGGTCCTTCGCGGCATGGATGATTTTGAGGAGGCCTTCCCGCAGTCCGCCGGGGCCTGATGGCCGCCGGCGCGCGGGCCGGGGTCGGGGCACCGAGGGCCCCAGGGCCCGGCTGCAGGTCGCCGCGCTAGCTCAATCCCCTTCAGCGTCCGGCGACCGGGGATCCTCGGGCGTCTCCTTGCCCGGAGAGCCGGCGGGAGCCGCGGCGGCGGAGGGGAATCGCGCGAGGTACTCGGGTATCGTGAGCATCGGCGGCCGCTCGACCATGGAGATTTCCGACAAGACCGGTTTCCAGGTCTCCCCGTCGGCGGTCAGGGCGATGTGCCGCTTGCCGAGCTCCTTGAGCAGCGAGATTTCGCCATACTTCTCCAGGCGGTCCAGGAAGGTGGCCATGATGCCGTAGGACATGCGGCTCAGCGCTTCGATGCTCTGGTTGCGGTGGATCCTCTCCTCCATGTCCACCTGGGCCAGGATCGAGGGCCCGAACATGTGGAAGAGGTCGATGAGGTGGCCGACCTCGACGCCGTAGCCGACCGAGAACGACAGCTTCTCGAGGATACTCCTCCTCCCGGCGTACTCGCCGCTCAGGGGTTGTACGAGCTCGGCCAGCTCCGGGTAGAAGAGGGAAAAAAGTGGCCTGATCAGGATCTCGGTCACCCGACCTCCGCCGCTCGGGGTCAGCCCCGTCGCCGTGCGGATCGGGCGTTTGTAGAAGGCCTTCACGTAGCCGATCCCGTCGTCCTCGAGGAGGGGGCCGACCAGGCCGTACAGAAATTTCGGGTTGATGTTGCTGATGTCCGCGTCGATCCACACGATGATGTCGCCCTTGAGGACGTAGAGGCTCTTCCAGAGGTTCTCCCCCTTGCCGCGGAAGCTCCCGTACTTCGGGAGTATCGCCGAGGAGTCGAACACGGTCGCGCCGAAGCGCCTGGCCGTCTCCCGGGTCTTGTCGGTGGAGCCCGAGTCGATGACCGCTATCTCGTCGATGAGGGGGAAGCGGTCCATGAGCTCGGTCTTGATGACGAGGACTTCCTTGGCGATGGTCGCCTCCTCGTTGAGCGTCGGAAAGGCGAGGGAGATCTTCAAGTTTTTGGCCCGCTTGAGCTCGACGAGGCGCTTCTTGTCCTTGTAGGCGCTGTAGTGGAAGGACCGCGAAAGGATCGACGGCCGCTCGTTCATGGCTTTTGCTTCGGCCACGGCTAATCCCTTCCCACCGCGGCGGCGGAGCCCTCGACGACGAGGAGAAGTTGCCTGAAGCCCGAGGGGATGGGCTCGAGGTCCAGGTCGTCCCCTTCGGGAGAGGTCGTCCCCGTGGTCAGGCCCACGGCTATCGCCGGGATGCCGCGCTCGTTGAGCAGCGAGACTTTTTCCGAGACGATGCCGGTCCGGGTCTTGGCCCCGATCTCCGCGAGCGCCTTCTTGAGCTCCGCCACGAGGGGCTCGTTGAGCTTCGGATCCCCGACCGATCGCTTGAACCTGACCAGGGTGTCGATCTTGGCCTTCGTGCCCCCCGCGGTCTTCTCTATGCAACCCGTCACCACGCTCTTGATCATTTCCAGCATCTTGTCGTCCTCCGCGACGATCTCCATGTCGAGCTCGCCCTGCGTCGCCCAATGCCCGTACCCGACGCCCGCCTCCATGCGGGCGATGTTCACCATCGCGGTCTGCTTCTCGTCCCAGGTGAGGCCGCCCACCTGCGAGGCGATCGTCCCGAGGATGGAGGCCGCGGAGGCCGCGGCGCCCGGCGACAGGATCGCCTTGTCCTCGCTCCGTACGCTCACCGAGAGCCGATATGAGCCCACATGCCTGGTTTCCACGAGGCCGAGGCCGGCGCCGCGGACCATGATGCCGCAGGAGATTCGGTCCCCCCATCCGTCCAGGAAATGGCGGAAGGCCTCTTCCCGCTCATCGACCGACGAGGAGAGGGTGAAGAGGACAAGAATGTTCTTGTCCAGGTGGAAACCGGTCGCCTGCGCGAACTCGGCGAAGACGAGGAGGGCGGCGGCGCCGAAGCTCCGCTCCCCGAGCCCCTGCCCCGAAGCCCGCGTCCGCGAAAGCCGCACCGCGTTGCCCAAGGGGGAGTAGTTGGCGTCGCCGACCTCGGCGACGAGGAGCAGGTAGTCCCGTTTCGTGCCGAAGGCGGGGAAGAGGGCGAGGGTGTTGCCCCGCTCGTCGGAGAAGACGTTCGAGATGCCGAACTCGCCGAGCCGTTCCTTGATGAAGCCCATGCGGAGCTCCTCGCCGTCGCTGGGCGAGGGAATGTCGTTCATGAGCACGCCGTCCGAGACGATCCGGCTGGCGTAGGACGCCGTATCGAGCTTCTTGAGCTCCTTCAGGGCTTCCCGAGCCTGTCGCCCGCCGAAGAGGAGGCCGATGAGCCCCGAGATCCTGCGCAAGAAAAGGTAGATTCCCCTCATGCCCTTCCATTCCCCCGCCATGTTGATTGGGACCTCCGCCCCGGCGCTCGGCCGGCGCCGCCGGCCGCGGACCAGGATGGAGCCATGCTCCACCCGACGCAAGTATAGCATTCCCCTCGTTCCGGGGCGAGACTCGGTCTGGCGGTTCGGCCTCGTCGATGATACCATGGGATCGCCGCGGCCAAGGGCATCTCGCGGCGCCCGCGGCCGAGGCCCGCGGAGGCGCGCCCGATCGCGCCCCGGCAAGGAGGATCCGATGCGTGATTTCTTCGATTTCGTGGCGGCCACGTGGTCGGGCGCGCCGGCCATGGCGCGCGGCTTCGCGGTCCTCCTGGCCGGATGGCTCGGGGCCCTGCTGACGAAAGCCATTGTGCGGGGGCTCCTCGCGCTCCTCCGCTTCGACCGTTTCGCGGACAAGGTCGGCTTGGGCGCCTTCCTGGAGAAGGGAAAGGTGGACTATCGGCCCGCCAAGCTCGTGAGCGTCCTGTCGTACTGGCTGGCCATGGTGATCGTCTTTGTCATGGCTTCCCGGACCTTGGACATCGCGGCGGTGAACCGCATCTCCGACGGCATCGTGGATGCCCTGCCCGCCCTCTTCGCGGGCATCTTCGTCACCATCATCGGACTCGTCATCGTCACCTTCCTTGGCAACGTCATCGAGACGATAGCGCGCAACGCGGCCTTCGGCGACGCCCGCGCCGTGGCGAGAATCTTCCGCTACATCGGCTTCGCCGCGATCCTCATCCTGGCCTCGGACCAGCTGGGCTTGGGCAAGGGCCTTCTCTCCACCTTCCTCGTCATCGGTTTCGCGGCCATCTCCCTGGCCTTCGCGATAGCCTTCGGGTTCGGCTCCGTGGACTTGGCCAGGGAGACGATGCAGAACCTCCTCAAGAAACTCAACGAGCGGTCGCGCAAGGAGTGATGCCACCCGTGACTCAGACGCCGGGGGCCTGACCGATGCCCCACGAATTCGCCGACATCGCCGAATCCAACGAACTCCGCGTGGCCGCCGCCCGGATCCTCATGTCCACCTTCCTCGACAAGGGGAACAGCGCCTGGCCGGACCTGAAGAGCGCCCTCGCGGAGGTGGAGGAGTGCGTCGACGCGCCGAACTTCGCGATCGGCCTTCTCGAGGACGGCAAGCTCCTGGGCTGGGTGGGCCTCAGGCCCATGTACGACAAGACCTGGGAGCTCCACCCCCTGGTGGTGAAGACCGAAAGCCAGGGCAAGGGCATCGGCGCCCTCCTCCTCGGCGAGGTGGAGCGCGTCGCCCGGGAGCGCGGCCTCATCGGCATCATGCTGGGCACGGACGACGAGTTCTCCAAGACGAGCCTTTCCCAAACCGACCTGACCGAAGGGAACCTCCTCCGCGAGATCGAGGCGATCCGGAACCTGGACCGCCACCCCTTCGAGTTCTACAAGAAATGCGGCTACTTCATCGTCGGCGTGGCGCCGAACGCCAACGGGCCGCGAAAGCCCGACATCTGGATGTGGAAGAGCCTGCTTTAAAAACAGCGCGGCGGTTGGACTCGCTGCATTAAAACCTCGGCACTTGACAATACTTGCCGAGGTAATGGAACATGAAGTATGGACATGCTTGAAGCCCGTATAGCCGCGCTCTTCCAGAACTCGCCCCTCGTGCGGGCACGGGATTTTGTCCAGGCGGGCATACCGATGATCGTCATCTCCCGGGCCGTGGCGGCAGGCAAGATCAAGAGGCTCGCCCGGGGTGTCTACTGCCGCGCCGACTATCGGCAAAACGAGAACGGCGATCTGGCGCTGGTGGCCCGCCGCGCGCCGGATGCGATCATCTGTCTCCTGTCGGCGCTGAGTTACCACGGGATCACGACCCAACTACCCTTCGAGGTCTGGATCGCGATTCCCCACAAGGCCTGGACTCCGAAGCTTGAGTATCCTTCGCTCCGGATCGTGCGGTACAGCGGCGACGTCTACGCCTTTGGCACGATGGTCGCCATGATCGAGGGGGTCCCCGTGCGCCTGACGACCATCGAGAAGACCATCGCCGACTGCTTCAAGTTCAGGAACAAGATCGGGCTCGATGTCGCCTTGGAGGCGCTGCGCGAGGCGAAGGCGAAGGGAAAACTCGACCGGGACGAGCTCTGGGCCTGCGCCAAGGCGGACCGGGTCGCCAATGTCCTTCTTCCCTACCTTGAGGCGCTGTCATGACCGAAGAAGGAAAAGCGCGATCGGTCCATGATCGCCTGCTTGCGATCGCGCGGTCGAACAAGGTCGACTTCAACCTTCTTCTCGTAAAGTACGCGCTCGAGCGCTT
>JAEUJG010000029.1 GCA_016794765.1 Spirochaetaceae bacterium
TCTCGAGCATCTGCCGGCCGATCGTGTAGACCGGCGTGAGGCAGTTCATCGCGCCCTGGAATACCATCGCGATCTGCTCCCAGCGGACGTCCTTGCGGATCTCCTTTTCGGGGAGGGGGAGGATGTCGCGGCCGGCCACGACGACCTTGCCGCCCTCGTAGCGTCCGGGGGGCGAGGGCATGCGGAGGATGGAGCAGCCCATGCTCGTCTTGCCGCAGCCCGACTCGCCGACGAGGCCGAGGGTCTCGCCGGGCATGATGTCGAAGGTGATGCCGTCGATCGCCTTGACGGCGCCCTTCGACGTGTGGTAGTGCATCCTTAGGTCTTGGACCTGGAGAATCGGTTCCATTTCTCGTTACCTCGTGCGGAGCTTCGGGTGGAGGATCTTGTCCATCGCGAACCCGAGGAAGGCGAAGGTCATGCCCATGATGGCGATGAGGAGTCCCGGCGGGATGATCCACCACCAGACGCCGTTCAGGATCGCGGAGCCCTGCATCGCGTCGTGGAGGATCTGGCCCCAGGTGACGATCGTCGCGTCGCCGAGGCCGAGAAGGCTGACGGAGGACTCGTAGACGATCGCGCTCGGGACGGAGAGGGCCATCGAGGCGAAGGAGTAGGGCAGGAGGAGGGGCGCCATGTGCTTGAAGATGATGCGGCGGTTGTTCGCGCCGAGGGCCTTGGCCGCCTCGATGTAGGTCTCTTCCTTGATCTGGAGCGCCATGGAGCGGACCGTCATGACCGGACCGGTCCAGAAGAAGATGACCATGACGGAGATGATGAACCAGATGCTCGGCTTGAAGATCGCGGACACGACGATCAGGACCGGCAGGACCGGGATGCCGTTGAAGAGCTGGAAGATGAACTGCATGATCGTGTCGACGCCGCCGCCGTAGTAGGCGGAGATGATGCCGTAGAAGACGCCGATCAGGACCGACACGATGGAGGTGAGGAGGCCGATGAGGAGGGCCCACTTGAGGCCCGCGACGAGGCCGGAGAAGATGTCGCGCTTCATGTTGTCGGTGCCGAGGATGCCGGAGACGGCGCCGGAAACGGCGACGTAGGGCTTCTCGTACTTGAACTGCGTCGGATCGAGGAGCATCGCCGTCACGGAGAGCTTGTACTCGCCCTTGAGGGGCTTGAACCCGGCGGCCATGCCGGCGCGGCCCTCGCTGAAGATGATGTCGGTCGAGCGGATGGAGCCGGGCGTGATGGAGGCGAGGGCTTCCTCGCTCTCGAACTGCTTGATGAAGCCGAAGGCCGATTCGCGTCCCTCGGCGTCGAGGGACATGCGGATGTCGCTCTCCGCGAGGCCCTGCTCGAAGCGCTGCGCCAGCTCGATGACCTGGCCGTCGGGGCGCTCCATCGTGACGGAGACGGGCACGTCGCCCGTGCCGATGCCGTGGACGATGACGTCGAGCGGAGGCTTGTCCGCGGTGAAGTCGTACTTGAAGTCGTAGCGGATCGTCTTGACGCCGCCGTCGAGCTCGAGCTCCTCGGCCTTGCCGGGCTGGAGCCGGGTCGTCACCGCGAGCTTCTCGCCGCGGAAGGCGTTCGTCCAGGCGGGCGGCGCGGAGGCGGAGTTGTCCTGCCAATAATCGATGTCGCGCCACTTCTTGTTGACGTCCCCCCACGGTAGGAGCAGGGGCTCGAAGGCGACGACGAGGACCGCGAGGACGAGGATGGCGAGGCCCACGAGGCCGTTCTTCTCGCGCCTGAAATCCCTCCAGAAGTCCCGGAGCCAGAAACCGAAATCCTTGGCGCTCATGCCTTCCCTCCGACCTTGATGCGGGGATCCAAGAAACCGTACGTGAGATCGAGGATCACGAGACCCCCTTGGTAGAGACCGATCGTTATCGCGAGATCGCCCATGAGGACGGGAATGTCGTTCTGCTGGACGGCGATCCAATAGAGGTTGCCGAGGCCGGGCCAGGAGAAGATTCCCTCGAAGATGATCGATCCGGAGATCGATCCGAGGAGGGAGAGGAGTGCCATCGTGATGAGGGGCGGCGCCGCCGTCCGCATCGTATGGCCGAAGAGGACCTTGTTCTCGGGCACGCCGCGGGCGCGGGCGGCCATGACGTAGTCTTCCTGGAGGATGCCGAGGACGATGTTGCGGACCACGAAGGAGATGCCCCAGAAACCGATGAGGACGAGGGTCAGGAGGGGCAGGATCATGTGCCAGAGCATGTCCACGAAGTACATTATCCCTTCGGGCGGCGGTACGGAGTGCATGCCTCCGGAGGGGAACGCTTTCACGGTGTAGACGAAGAACATGATGAGGATCATCGCGAGCCACCAGGTCGGCATGCCGTAGAGGATCATCGTGATGAAACTCGAGCTCTTGTCGAGGGCTCCGCCGGGCTTCTGGGCCTTCTTGAGGCCGAGCCAGATGCCGATGACGATCTCGATGGCGGCGGCCACGGAGAAGAGGATGAGGGAGCGGGGGATGGCCTCGCCGATGATGGTGAGGACTTCCCGCTCGCCGCGCGAGGATTTGACGATCGTCGACTTGCCGAAATTGAAGGTCAACGTGTCGATCGCGCTGAAGACGATGCGCTCCGCGAGGGGGCGGTCGAGCTTGTACGTGTGCTCGAGCTGGACTTTGCGGTCGGCTTGCCACTTGAGGATGGCGCTGGGTTGCATGCCCTTGAGCTTCTGGGCTTCCATGCGGACCTGTTCGTTGATCTGCGACCGCATGGTCTGTTCGTTTACGTTGTTGAACAGGACGGACATGATGAAGATGAGAAGCGCGTACATGAATATGCCTTTGGCGACGCGCTTCGTGGCGAACCACTTGTACATGTTACCACCTACTGTATCCGGGATGCGCCGCTCGTGACCGCTGTGCGTTAACGGCGTTGGACGCTATGGCGGCGGATACCAAGAATGCGCGGCCGGCGCAACGGAAGCCCGTTCGGGGCTGTCCGTCGCGCCGTGCCGCTGGTTTCAGGAAACCTTGATTAGAAGAGGACGATCGAGGTCGGCGTGACGGCCGGGGCCTCGTTGGCGAGGACGGTCTGCACGACGACGGTGTAGGAACCGGGCTTCATCGCGCCGAGATCCTTGGCGGGGAGGATGACCTTGAAGGCGCCGGCCTTGTCGAACTTGGCGGTGTACACCTT
>JAEUJG010000078.1 GCA_016794765.1 Spirochaetaceae bacterium
AGACCAGGTGGCGCGTGACCTGTTCCGCGCGTCGCGCGTCGCCGACGGCCAGGCAGGCGCCTTCCTCCGCCTCGATCCGGAACTCGAGGCCCCGCCGGGCGGCCTCGGCCTCCATCCCCGCGGCGGCCGCGGCGGCCGCGCGTCCGAGGTCGAAGGCCTCGCGCCCCAGTTCGAGCGCGCCGGCCCGCGCCTTGGAGTAATCCAGGACCTCGTTGACGAGGCCAAGGAGCCGCTTTGCCTCCCGGTCCACGCTTTGGAGCTGGCGGGCCTGGGTCTCGTTGAGGGGGCCCGAAAGGCCCTGGAGCAGGACCTCCGTGAAACCGAGGATGGCGTTGAGCGGCGTTCGGAGCTCGTGGGTCGCCGCCCCGAGAAAGGCATCCCCGACCGCGGCCGGCCGCTCCCGTCCCAGCCTGGCGGCGTAGACCTCCTCCTCGAGCTCCTCCCGGCCCATGGCGGCGACGGCGTCGCGCAACGCGTCAATCCTCAAGGTAGGACTCCCTGATCACGAGGATCTCCTCCAGGGCCTTCTGGAAGGCCTCCACCACGGTGGGGTCGAACTGGGTGCCGGCGGCGTTCCGGACTTCCCCGGCGGCCCTTGCGATGGGCCAGGCCTCCTTGTAGGGGCGCTTGCTCGTGAGCGCGTCGAAGACGTCGGCCACCGCGGCGATCCGCCCGACGAGGGGGATGGCGTCGCCCGCCAGTCCCTGCGGGTAGCCCTTGCCGTCCCAGCGCTCGTGGTGGGTTTTGGCGCAGACGGCGGCCGTCGCGAGGAGGAGGGAGTCGGTCTCGCCGAGGATCTTCTCCCCGATTTCGCAGTGGCGCCGCATTTCCCGGAGCTCCTCCTCGTCCAGCCTGCCCGGCTTGAGGAGGATGGAGTCCCTGATGCCGATCTTGCCCACGTCGTGCATCGGCGTGGCGTAGAGGTAAAGCCTGGCTTCCTCCGCGGAGAGCCCGTAGGCCAGCGCGATGCGCTCGGCGAAATTGCTCATGCGGATGACGTGGTGCCCGGTCTCGTTGTCCCGGTATTCCGAGGCCTTGCCGAGGCACTGGATGACGCGCATCCGCGTTTCCTCGATCTCCTTGGTGCGCTTGCGCACCTCGGCCTCGAGGCGCCGCATCTGGTCGGAGCGCTCGAGCTGGGTCCGGATGCGCTTCAGGACGACCACGCGCTTGACGGGCTTCGTGAGGAAATCCGAGCCCCCCGCCTCGAAGGCCTTCGCCTCGTCCTTTTCGTCGCCCAGGGCGGTCACAAAGATTATGGGGATGTCCTTGAGGCGATCGTCCGCCTTGAACCGCCGGCAGACTTCGTAACCGTCCATCCGCGGCATCATCACGTCGAGGAGGACGATGTCCGGCCGTCCATCCAGCGCCCGCTGGATGGCTTCCGCGCCGTCGTAGGCGGTCAGCGTCTCGTACTCGGGCTCCAGGAAATCCCTGAGGTATTCGACATTGGTCTTGAAGTCGTCGACGACCAGGACCTTCGGTCGGAACTCGGCTTGATTTGTCTCCAAGGCCTTCCTCTTTGCGCCAAAGTCTAGGCCTTCCGGACGCTTTTCGCAAACCGGCCGGGCCCGGTCTCCCGGTCCGGTCCCCCGGTCCGGCCAAACGCGGCGAAAGGCTGGCGCCGGGCGCCGCCTTCCTTTAGAATTGGCGTCATGAACGCCGCCGCCACCACCGAATTCCGCTCGGGAGAGGAAGTCCGCTACGATCTCCGCGGGCCCAAGCGCTGGATCCTCTCCCACCTCCTCCGTTACCCCTGGCTGCCCGCCCTGGCGGCGCTGTTCGCCGTCCTCAACAACATCGGTTATTCGGGCTGGCAGTACGCGATCGGCAAGACCTTCGGGGTCCTGTCCTCGCCGGGATGGACCGACCGCGAACTCGTCGCCTCGGTCCTCGTGATCGCGGGGGCGGGCATCCTCCAGGGCCTCGGCGGCCTCGGGCGCAATTTCTCCTTCGAGTTCCTGGCCCAGAAGATCGAGCGCGACGCGCGGGCCGAGCTCTACACGCGCCTCCTCGGGAAGAGCCAGGCCTTCCATTCCCGCCAAAGGGTGGGCGACATCATGGCCCGGGCGACCAACGACGTCCACTTCCTCAACCTCATGTTCAGTCCCGGAATCGCCCTCATCTTCGACAGCATCCTCACGACAGCCGTACCCCTCGTCTTCATCGCGACGATCGACCTCCGCCTCCTCCTCGTGCCGGTGATCTTCATTGTCCTGCTCGTCCTCACGGTCCTGGACTACAACCGCCGTCTCAATCCGGCCACGGACGGGCAACGCGCCGCCTTCGGCGAGCTCAACGCCTCCCTCGCCGACGCCCTGGAGGGCATCGAGACGGTGAAGGCCAACCTCGGCGAGCCCCGGGAGACGGCCCGCTTCCTCGAGGGCGCGGGCCGGCTCCGCGAGCTTTACGTCCGCATCGCCCGCATCGAGGGCCGCTACTGGCCCCTCCTCGTCTACGCGGTCTGCTGGGGGCTCGGCTTCCTCCACGCCCTCCTCCTCATGCGCGCGGGCGCGATCACCCTCGGCGACGTCGTCTCCTACATGCTCCTGTATTCCGCCTTCCGCTTCACGACCTTCATCTCGATCTGGTCCTTCAACCTCTTCCAGATGGGCCTCTCCGCGGCCGGGCGCGTCCTCGAGACGATCAAGGCGAAGACCGACCTCGACGAGAACCCGGGCGGCCGCGCCGCGCGGATCGAGGGCCGCGTCGAATTCCGCGAAGTGACCTTCTCCTTCGCGGGCAAGAAGGACATCGCCTGCGGGGACGACGTGGAGCTCCTCGAGGAGTCGGAGCGCGAGCTCGCCGCCGCCGGGAGCGGGGCCTGCGGCGAAGGGCGGGAAGGGGAGGGCGGGCCTCCCGCGACGCTCCGACGCGTGAGCTTCGCGGTGGAGCCCGGCCAGACGGTCGCGATCGTCGGCCGCACGGGCTCCGGCAAGACCAGCCTGGTGCGTCTCATCAACCGAATCTTCGACGCGGATTCCGGCCGGGTCCTCGTGGACGGCGTCGACGTGCGGGACTGGAACCTCGAAAGCCTCCGCGGCCAGGTCGCGACCATCGAGCAGGACGTCTTCCTCTACTCGCGGTCGATCGCCTGGAACATCGGCTTCGGCAAGGAGGGCGCGACCCGGGAGGAGATCGAGGCGGCGGCGAAGGAAGCCCAGGCCCACGACTTCATCCTGGGCTTCGAGAAGGGCTACGACACCGAGGTCGGCGAGCGCGGCGTCACCCTCTCCGGCGGGCAGAAGCAGCGGATCGCCATAGCGCGCGCCTTCCTCGTCGACCCGCGCATCCTCATCCTCGACGACTCCACCTCCGCGGTGGATTCGCGGACGGAGGACGAGATCCAGCGCGCGATGCGCCGCGCCCAGGCCGGGCGCACGACCTTTCTCATCACCCACCGGCTCTCCCAGATCCGCTGGGCGGACCGGATCATCTTCCTCCGCGGCGGCGAGGTCGCCGCGATGGGGACCCACGCGGAACTCCTCGACGGCAGCGAGGATTACCGCCGGCTTTTCGCGAGGGGGTAGTCATGGGCTTTGTCATGGACGGTCTCGAATCCGAGGCCTACGACCGGAAATACTCGGATCGCCAGCTCCTGTCGCGCATCGCGTCCTACTTCGCGCCCTTCCGCGGCCGGATCGCAGCGGTCGGCGCGGTCCTGGCGGCGGCCTCGCTGGCCGACTTCCTGGCCCAGGTGGTCGTCTCGCGGTCCCTGGACGCGGTCGGGGCGGAGCCCTCACTCCCCGTGATCGCCGCCGTCTCCGCCGCGGTGGTCGCCTTCGGCGGGATCGAGTGGCTCTTCAACTACCTGCGGTATTACCTCTCGGGTCGCATCGTCGGCGAGACGATCTTCCGCCTGCGCCGGGACGCCTTCGGGGCGGCGGTCTCCCACGACCTCTCCTTCTACGACGAGGAGTCCTCGGGCAAGGTGGTGTCGCGCATCACGACGGACACGGAGGACTTCGCCAACATCGTCGGCCTCGTGGTGGATTTCTTTTCCCAGCTCATCCTCGTCCTCGTCTTCTTCGCCTACCTCGCCTGGCTCGAATGGCGCCTCGCCCTCCTCGTCCTCGCGATGGCGCCCCTGGCCGCGGCCGTGGCCCTGTCCTTCCGCAAGCTCGCGCGCTTCGTCACGCTGAACGCCAAGCGCGTCACCGCGGAGGTCAACGCGCGGATCCAGGAGTCGGTCGCGGGCATCGGCGTCGCCAAGGGCTTCCGCCGTGAACGCGCCCTCTGGGCCGCCTTCAAGGAGGACAACCGCCGCGCCTACCGCTTCGGCCTCCGGCGCGGCATCGTCCTCCAGCTCGTCTTCCCCGCGGTTTCCCTCTTCTCGGCCCTCGGCACGGCCCTCGTGGCCTGGCGGGCGGGCCTCCTCACGCGCGGCGGCGGGCTCTCGCTCGGCCAATGGTACCTCTTCATGGCGGGAGTCGGTTTCTTCTGGTGGCCCATGCTCAACATCGCGAGCTTCTGGAGCCAGCTCCAGGACGGCCTCGCCGCGAGCGAGCGCGTCTTTTCCCTCGTCGACCGCGAGCCCCGCCTCCGCCAGACCGGCGACTTCCGCCCCGACCGGGTCCGGGGGGAGGTGGAATTCCGCGGCCTCGACTTCGCCTATTCCTCCAAGGAGGAGGTCCTCTCGGGCTTCGACCTCCGCATCGCGGCCGGGGAAAAGCTCGCGATCGTCGGGCGCACCGGGGCGGGCAAGTCCTCCATCGTGAAGCTCCTCGCCCGCTTCTACGAGTTCCAGGGCGGGAGCCTCCTCCTCGACGGGCGCGACATCCGCTCCTGGTCCCTGGAGGCGGTCCGCGGCGCGGTCGGCCTCGTCTCGCAGGACCCCTTCCTCTTCCCGGGCAGCGTCGCGGACAACATACGTTATGCGATGCCCGAGGCCTCCGACGCCGAGGTCGAGCGGGCCGCCAGGTCCCTCGGCCGCGGCGACTGGGTGGACGACCTGCCCGCCGGCCTCCAGACCCCCGCGGGCCACCGCGGCTCCTCCCTCTCGATGGGCCAGCGCCAGCTCGTCGTCCTCGCGCGCGTCCTTCTCAAGGACCCGCGGATCTTCATCCTCGACGAGGCCACGGCGAGCGTCGACCCCTTCACCGAGGCCCAGATCCAGGAGGGCCTCGAGACCATCATGAAGGGCCGCACCGCGATCGTGATCGCCCATCGTCTCTCCACCGTCAAGTTCGCGGACCGCATCATCGTCCTCGAAAAGGGGCGGATCCTGGAGGACGGGAGCCACGAGCTCCTCCTCGAGCGCGGCGGCGACTACGCCCGCCTCTACGAAACCTTCTTCCGCCACCAGAGCCTCGAGTACGTCGAGGCGGCGGGCAGGCTCGGGCGCTAGGCGCGGACTTGGCGGGCCGGCGGGAGCCGGGTTATCCTGGAAGCACGGAGCACAAGCATGGAAAAGTACGAATTCGACGCCTATTCGGTCTGTCCCGAGATCAACTTCAACCTCATCGCGCGGCATTTCGGAATAGACAAGAAGTACAAGTGGGAGGAATTCCTCAGCCTCGGCGAGGCCGAGCTCAAGGGCGTCATCCCCAATCCGGCGGGGAAATGCCTCAAGATCTTCCCCTTCGGCAGCGTCGTGTTCATCAACCTCGCCCACAACGAGATCATGGACATCGTGGGCTACCTCGCCAAGATCGAGGCGGGCATCGCGGCCGCCCTCGGCCTCGAGGGGCTGGCCTGCCACGACAACTACGAGCTCATCGTGGACGCGGGCGCCGAGCCTTCCGTCTCCTTCGACCGCCTCGTGACGGGGCGGCTCCGCCAGCAGGTGGACGCCGTCTCGATCATCCTCGCCAAGTCGGTCGCCCTCGAACGCGTTGAGCGCGACATCACGAAACTCGTGGACGAGAGCGAGGGGATCATCGGCCTCCTCGAGCGGGGCAAGGTCGGCACTCGGGACAAGGAGCTCGTGCGGATTTCCGCCCGCATCATGAAGTTCCGCCACAACACGATCTCCTACATCATGCTCCTCGACAAGCCCGACGTCGCGTGGAAGGACCAGGAGACCGACGAGCTCCTCGTGGAGCTCGCCCACATCTTCGAGCTCGAGGACCGCTACAAGAGCTTCAGCTCGAAAACGGACACCCTCATGGAGATCGTGGACGTGTTCACCAACCTGCTCAACACGCGCAAGGGCGTGCGCCTCGAGTACGCGGTGATCGGCCTCATCCTCATCGAGGTGATCATCACGATCCTCGAGAAGACCGGCCTCATACGCTAGCGGCCGACGTACTTGGCCAAGATCGCGTCGTACTCGCCTGAAAGCCGAAGCTGGCGGAGCCCCTCGTTGAAATCGTCGCGCACGGCCTTGTCGGCGAACGCGACCTTGTACCGGGTCGGCGGGAAAATGGGGAACACCACTTCGTCCTTTTTCCGCGCTTCGTCGATCTTCTTCGTGGATCTCTTGTAATACAGGAAGATGTTGATGTCGCCCACAAACACGTCGGTGCGGCCCAAGAACAGCATCACGACCTGGGATTCCTGGTCGGGAATCTCGACGGCCTTCGCGTTGCCCTTGGCGAAGGCGGCATACTCCGGTCCAAGATAGACCGACGCGTCCTGGAAGGCCAGTACCGTCTTGCCTTCGAGGTCAGCCACCGATTCGATCGTATAGCCCTTGGAGGCCAGGGTGACGCAGACGTTCTGGTAACTGATGTGGCTGTCGGAGTAGAAGACATTCTCGAGGCCGGAGGACTCGTTCACCGTGGCCGCGGCATCGGCCGCCTTGTCGGCGATGGTGATGGTCCGGCGCGCGAAAGGCACGAACAAGGGCTTGAGGGCGTAGCCCTTCAGTTCCAGGCCGCGCTTGATTATCTCGAGCTCCATGCCGCTTCCGTTGGTGAAGACATAGGGCGGCAGGCTCGAGCCGAAGACCGTCGTGATGGTTTTCTGGGCCGAGACGGTTCCTCCCAGGATGCCCATTGCGAGGACCAGCGCCGCCGGCTTGTTCATGCCCTTCTCCTTTTTCTTCGCGACGGACTCCATCCGGAATTCTCGGCGTGGCGGGAAGGCCTGTCAATGGAGGGCTTCCGGCGGGTTCCGGCGCGGGACCGGGCCGGCCTCTTCACCGCGCTTATCTCCAGAGGCCGTCTCAGCGGGCGTTCATCGTGTAAAAGATTGGTTGACTTCTGCACTGAGCCGTGCAAGACTTTCCCGCGAAGCTTGGTTCGTCAAGGAGGCGGCCGTGGACCCGTCCGCAGGCGCCAGCGAGCTCCTTTTCCGGAGCGTCGTCGAAGAGTCGCCCAACGGCATCTTCCTCATGGACTCCGGCGGTTCCATCCTGGAATGGAACCGCAGCATGGAACGAATCACCCTCATCCGCCGGGACGCCGCGCTCGGGCGGAGCATGTTCGAGGTGATGGACCACCTGATCCGCGACGAGGTCCGCGGCGAAGAGATGCGCGACCGGATCAGGCGGGGCTATCGCGTCTTCCTCGACACGGGCTCGGCGAGCCGCCACAGCCTCTCGGTGGAGAACGTGATCCAGCGCCCCGACGGTTCCCGACGCTTCATCGAGATCAACCTCTTCCGGGTGGACGCGACCATCGCGGGCGGCATCGTCCGCGACATCTCGGAACGCAAGGCCGCGGAGCGCGAGATCCAAGGCATCGTCGAGGACCGCACGCGCCAGCTCGACCTCCTCTACGACCTCATGGCCATCGCGGGCGAGTCGGCCGAGATAGGCGTCATCCTCGACCGGTCCCTCGCGAGCGTGCTCGCCGCCCTCGGCTGCGGCGAGGGGGCCGTCTATCTTCTCGACGGCGAGGAGGGGACCGAGGCGCCCGCGGCCGCCGCCTCCCGCCCCGGTCCGCCCCCGGGTCGGGAAGCGGCGGCCGAGGTCCTGGCCACGGGGACGCCGAAGCCCTTCGCCGGACCGGGGCTCGCCCTGCCGCTGCGGTCGCGCGGCCGCGTCGCCGGCGTCCTCGCCGTGTCCCGTTCCGGCGGCCCCGACTTTTCCGGGGAGGAGGAGGCCCTCCTCGCCTCCTCGGCCACCCAGCTCGCCCTGACCGTGGAGGCCGTGGGCCTCTGGAAGCGCGCGGAAGAGTCCGCCATCCTCGAGGAGCGCGAGCGCCTCGCGCGGGAGCTCCACGATTCGATCACCCAACTGCTCTACAGCCTGACCCTCTTCGCCCGCACCGGCCACGACTGCGCGGAGCGGGGCGACGCCGCCGGCTCCGCCGACCGCCTCAAGACCATCGGCGCCATCTCCCAGCAGGCGCTCAAGGAGATGCGACTCCTCGTCTACGGCCTCAGGCCCCTCGCCCTGGAGCAGGACGGCTTCCAGGGCGCCCTCCGGCGGCGCTTCGAGGCGGTGGAGGGCAAGCTCGGCATCCGCTCGAGCCTCGAGGTCTCCGAGCGCCGCCTGTCGTCCCAGGGCGAGGAGAGCCTCTTCTGGGTGACGCAGGAGGCCCTCAACAACGTGCTCAAGCACGCCAGGGCCTCGACGGTCGCGGTCCGCCTCCGGGTGGACGGGGGCGAGGCGGTCCTCGAGGTGGAGGACGACGGCCTGGGCTTCGATCCGGCGGACGCCGGGGAGGGGCTCGGCCTCGGCAACATGCGCGCCCGCGTCGCCAAGCTCGGCGGCGAGATCAGCTATCTCGCCCGGGAGGGCGGCGGCACCCTCGTGCGCGCGCGGCTCCCCTTCGAAGGAGGCTCGTGATGGGCGACCGGATCCGCGTGCTTCTCGCCGACGACCACCCCGTGGTCCGGCGCGGCCTGGCCGACCTCCTCGGAGAGACGGGCGACATGCAGGTCGTCGGCGAAGCCTCCAACGGCGACGAGGCCGTCGCCGCGGCCCGCGCCGCCCGCCCGGACGTCATCCTCCTCGACCTCGTCATGCCCCGCAAGGACGGCCTCTCCGCGATCGCCGAGCTCGCGGAGGCCTGTCCCGGCGCCCGCATCCTCGTCCTCACGAGCTTTTCCGACGACGAGAAGGTCTTCGCCGCGATCAAGGCCGGCGCCCTCGGCTACCTCCTCAAGGACTCCTCGCCCGACGAGCTCCTCGCCGCGGTGCGCCGCGTCCGCGACGGGGAGGCGACCCTCCATCCGCGCATCGCCCTCAAGGTCATGCGCGAGCTGTCGCGGCCCCTCCCAGCGGGCGGAAACGACCCCGACGCGTTGAGCGACCGCGAGGCCGAGGTCCTCGGCCTCGTCGCGCGGGGCATGTCCAACCACGAGATCGCGAAAACCCTCGACATAAGCCCCCGGACCACCGGCAAGCACGTTTCGAACATCCTCCTCAAGCTTCACCTCGCCAACCGCACCCAGGCCGCCCTTTACGCCCTCAGGAAGGGCGGGGCGGGCTGAGGACGGGCCGGGCGGAAGCCCGGCCGGCCGCTTCGCCCGCCACGGACGCAGCCCGGCCGGGGCGCTCCGGACCTGCGGCTCCGCTCCCGCTCCCCCCCCCTTGCGGGAGGCTCTACGCATAATTACCCATTCCGCATTGGTCTCCCATCCACCGTGATCCCTTCCCCGCCTGCGCAATAATCCCGTTCCGCCATGGGCCAAGCGGCCGATGCGCGTTTTCGGGAACGGGGGCCATCATGTCGCATCGACCTTTGGAAATGGGAGGCGAGCGCCATGAATTTCCCCGAGAAGCATTCGCACAAGTGGGCCAAGACCCTGGCGAGGGCCAAGGCGATCTGGTCGGAGTCGAGACGGCTCAACGCCGCGTGCGACGCGGAGGGCGCGAAGGCCAGGCTCCGCCTCCTCGTCGACGGTGATTTCAGCAAAGAGGCGGACATCTTCCCCGGCCTCAAGATCTGCGGCGCCTACTGGCGCGCGGTCGAGGGCGAGATGAACCTCCGCTTCGAGGTCCTCCACGAGTTCTCCGGCTGGAAGGACGCCGAGTCCGATCCCGAGTACCGCCGGCTCGCCGACGGCTACTACGCGCGCTTCGTGTCCGACGTACGGGAGATCCTCGATCGCGACAAGCTCTTCCCTTGGGAGGCCTTCGCTCCCTACGCCGCGGACTTCGACACGGTGAAGCTCGGGGCGGGCTGGATCCCCAACTACCAGGGCCTCTGCGCCCGCGCCGACGCGGCCCTCGCCTCCGGCGACTTCGGCGAGGCCCTCCTCGTCGACTGGTTCGTCTACTGCGTCCGCGGCGTCACGGCCTACGACTACGGCCTCATCCGCCAGGGCGTCCTCTCCCGGCTCTTGATCGAGCGCCAGGGCTTTGACCGCCTCAAGGCGGTCGTGGACGCCTCGGCCGACGAGTTCGGCTGGCGCGTGACGCGGCTGTTTTTCGCCAAGATGTATCCCGAGGCGGGAATCGACGGCATGGCGCTCCGCCAGCTCGGCCGCTACGGCATGTTCGCCGACCAGGATCTCCTCACCACGGAAAGGCCCGCCCCCGCCGGCAAGGAGGACACGGAGCCTTCCTGGCGCATCACCGAGTTCTTCAACTGCGAGGAGCGGGGCATCTTCGAGGTCATCTCCGCGGAGAGCGGGATCCCCCTCTCCAAGCTCGGGCTCGGGGTCTGCGTGTACTGCCACGACCACGCCAAGAAGACCGCGGGCGTCTTCACGCCGCCCGACCGGACCGTCCACACCTCCATGGTCCGCGCCCTCGGCCTCGGCGACGAGTCCTGTCTCTTCGAGACCGCGATGCGGCCCGGCGAGGACATGGAACGCTTCATGGAGCACCAGGAAAAGGTTTTCTACGCGGAATGAGGGCGGGGGAGGGGCGGCGTTGCGGGGCTTCGCGGTTCCGCGGCGCGCCCGGCCCCTTTCCGGCCCCGTGACGACAATCGGCACAGGAAGGAGCGGAACATGAATCGCATCGAGAACAAGGTAGCCATCGTGACCGGCGCGGCCTCCGGGATCGGCCGGGCCATCGCCATCCTCTTCGCCAAGGAAGGGGCCAGGCAGGTCATCTCCGACGTCAACATGGAGGGGCTCGCGGAGACGGCCGCCCTCTGCGCCGCCGAAGGCGGACAGGTGAAGCACGTCCATTGCGACGTGTCGAGCACCGACGAGGTCGAGGCCATGGCCGATCTCTGCCTGTCCTCCTACGGCACGATCGACATCCTCATCAACAATCCCGGCTTCAACCCCTTCGCGCCCTTCATCGTGGCCCAGGAGGACGAGATCCTCAAGGCCCTGGACATCGGCTGCGTGGGCGCCTTCCGCTGCTCCAAGGCCGTCCTCCCCACGATGACGGACAAGAACTACGGCAAGATCGTCAACATCACCTCGATCATGTCGGTCATCGCCGGCCGCGGGCAGTCCTCCTACAACGCCTCCAAGGGCGCCCTCAAGATGCTCACCCAGGGCATGGCCCTCGACCTCGCGCCCTACGGCATCAACGTCAACGCCGTCGGCCCCGGCATGATCCGCACCGGCATGACCCGCGACCTCTTCGCCAACAAGGAGCGCGAGGAGTGGTTCATCTCCAAGATCCCGATGGGCCGACTCGGCGTCCCGGAGGACATCGCCCACGCCGTCCTCTTCCTCTCCACGGACGAGGCCGCCTTCGTCACCGGAACCACGCTCTTCGTGGACGGCGGCCAGATAGCGACCGCCTGAGTTCCCCGGCCGGCGCCCTCCGGCAAAGCCGGGTCCGGCCGGCAAGCGATGAATAACGCGCGTTGCGCGAAAGCACCACATAGGAGGAATGACATGAACGTGAAGGAAACAGTGGCCAAGCTCCCCGAACTCTTCAACGCCAAGAAGGCCCGCGGCTACAACCGCGTCATCCAGATGGAAGTCACCGGACCCGACGGCGGTTCCTGGTACCTCGACGTCAAGGACCAGGTCCTCAAGGTCGTGGAGGGCAAGGCCGAGAACCCCCGCTTCACGCTGACCGTGAGCGACGAAGCCTTCGTTTCCTACTTCAACGGCTCCGAGCGCGGCATGGACCTGGTGCGTTCCGGCAAGATGAAGTTCACGGGACCGATGACCGAGGGCATCGCCTTCAGCGCCATCTGGATCCTCGGCGCGAAATAGGGAAGGAGGCCCGCCTTGAACTGTGGAATCGTGTCCTACGGCACGTCCATCCCGAGGCGCCGGATAGGCGTCCGGGACATCTGGCGAGTCTGGGAGAACGTCACGCCCGACCTTTTCGACAAGATGAGCTTCGTCGAGCGCGCCGTCCTCACGCCGAACGAGGACGCCATGACCCTCGCGGTGGCCGCGGGCGAGATCGCCCTCGAACGCTCTGGCCTGGACCGGAAAAAGATCGGCGCCGTCTTCTTCGGCTCCTGCACCAATCCTTACGACACCAAGGCCAGCGCCACGGTCGTGATGGACGCCTTGCGGCTTCCCCCATCGGCCTTCGCCGTCGATCTCCAGTTCGGCGCCAAGTCCGGGACCTCGGCGATCATCGCCGCGGCCGCCCAGGTCGAGGCGGGCTTTGTCGACTACGCCCTCGCGATCGGCTCCGACACCATGTGCCGCCACTTCGCGCCGGGCACCCAGATGGAGTATTCGGCCTCCGCCGGCGCCTTCGCCTGCGTCGTCGGCCGGGAGGGCGTGATCGCCAGGCTCGAGGGCTTCTCCACCTGGTCGAGCGACCTCGCCGACTATTTCCGCACCGAGGGCGAGCGCTACATCCAGCTCGGCGGCGGCTGGCTCGGCTACGTCTCCAACTGGGGACTCCTCGAGCACGCCGTGCCGGCCTCCAAGGCCCTCCTGGAAAAGCTCAAGCTGGAGCCGGACAGGGACTTCGACGCGGTCATCCTTCCCCAGGCGACGGGCGTCCAGCCCATGATGGTGGGCGGCAGCCTCGGCTTCGACATCGCCGCGGTCATGTCGAGCGTCCTCACCGCCTCCATCGGCGACTGCGGTTCCGCGACGACCCTCATCTCCCTGGCGCGGTGGCTCGACTTCGCGGAGAACGGTCAGCGGGCCTTCCTCTGCGCCTACGGCTACGGCGCCGGCGCCGACGCCCTCTCCTTCAAGACGACGGACCTCCTCGAGGAGCGGCAACCCGCCAAGGATCTCGTCTCCGGCCAGATCGAGGACAAGATCCTCGTGGACTACGCGCTCGCGGCCAAGTACGAATTCAAGTACCTCCGGCCCGCGACGATGGTCTCGAACTATCTCTAGGAGGACGCGATGAAAGAAACCAATCCCGCGAGGGTTTTCCTCGCCGCGGCCTCGGTGAGCCCTCCCGCGCGCAGCGTCCTCGGCTTCACCTGGCGCCAGTACCTCGCCCAGGCGGCCTTCGACGCGATCGCCAAGGCCGGACTCTCGGTCAAGGACGTCGAGGTCGGCGCCATGTCCTACAACGAGCGCAACATCACCGAGGGAGCCCTCGGCACGGTGGCGGCGGACGCCCTCGGCATGATCCCCATCCCCTTCGTGTCGGTCTCGCAGGCCTGCTGCGGCGGCGGCATCTGCACCGACCTCATGTGGAACTACGTGGCCTCGGGCCGCTGTGACGTGGCCGTCGTCCTCGGCATCAACAAGCCGGACAACTTCGACTTCCGCGACGCGATGGGCCCCGTGGGCAACTACACGGACTACGACTACATGCTCGGCTTCAGCCACGAGAACTACGGCTACCTCCGGAGCGAATCCTACAAGAAGAAGTTCGGCTACGGCGAGGAAGCCGCCGCCGCCTGGGCCAAGCAGGCCTACTGGTACGGCCGCCGCAACCCGGGCGCCCTCCGCCAGCTCGA
>JAEUJG010000090.1 GCA_016794765.1 Spirochaetaceae bacterium
GTCCCTGTACTGCCTTTTCGACGAGGCCGACCATTTACGGCTCCGCGCGCGCGTCTCCGGCTTCGGCGCGGCCCCGGTCCTGGCCGAGGCGACCCGCCATGCGCGGCGCCTCGAACTCGCGGCCGAGGCGGCCGGCATGCCCTTCGCCTTCGACGAGGATTTCGGCCATCTCGCCTCCCGGTTCGAGGAATGCGGCCTCGGCGCGGTGCTCGGCGCCTGCCTCCACCTGCCCTCGCTGGCGGTTTCGGGCCTGGCCGAGCGGGCCTTCCGCCCGGCCCTCGCCGCGGGCTTCGCGCTCCGCGGTTTCTACGGCGCGGACAAGGGCTCGGCCGGCGACCTCTACGAGCTTTCCACCGAACAGTCCTGCGGCCTTTCCGAGGAGGAGCTGGCCGACGGCTTCGAGAAGGCCGTCCGCGGCCTCGTGGCCGCGGAGCGCCGCGCCCGGGCCGAGCTCGTCGCCTCGCGCCGCGAGGAACTCCTCGACATCGTCGGCCGCGCCCTTGGAACCCTCCGCTATTGCCGCTTCCTTTCCGCCGCCGAGGGCGCCGCCCAGCTGTCCGCTCTCAGGCTCGGCCTCCTGGCCGGCGTCGCCCGCGGCGCCGAACCCGCCGCCTTGGCGGGGCTCCTCGGGAGTCTCGGCCCCGGCGGGATCGCCCTCCGCTCCCAGGGTTTCACCGGCGTCGCCGGCGCCGCCGAGGCCGCCGGCAGGCCGGGGGCCCGCGGCCCCGGCAGGCTCGACTCCGCCGACCGCCTGCGCGCAAGGCTGGCGGGAGAGGCCGTCTCCGGATTAGAATTGAGTTTGGGAGGGGAATGATGTTCAAGGGCCTGACCCATCGAGCGCAGCGCGTCCTCACCACCCTCGCCCAGGAAGAGGCGAAGCGGAGCCGCGCGGACCAACTGCAGCCCGAACACGTCCTCCTCGCGCTCGTCAGGGAAGGCGAGGGGCTCGGCTACAAGACGCTCCGCAGCCTCAAGATCGACCCCATGGAGCTCCAGGACGCCCTTGAACGCTCCTTCGACCGCAAGCGCGCCGGTTTCGTCCTCGGCGACCTCCCCCTCTCCCGGCGGGTGCGCAGCCTGCTCGAGACGGCGGCTGAAGAGGCGAACATGGCGAACTCGGACTACATCGGCACCGAGCACTTCGTCATCGCGGCCGCGCGCGAGCAGGGCTCGGCCTTCGAGCGCTACCTGGCCCGCCTCGGCGTGTACTACGAACAGCTCCGCGCCGCGGTCAGGCTCCTCGGCGAACCCTCCTCCCCCGAGGAGAAGCGCCCGGCCGAGGAACGCCGCCCCGAGGAGCGCCGGCCGGCCTCCCCGCCGAGCGCCTTCCCGCGCCCCTCCTCCTCCGCCCGCACGCCCCTCCTCGACGAGCACGCCCGCGACCTCACCGCCCTGGCCCGCGAGGGCAGGCTCGATCCCGTCGTGGGCCGCGAGCGGGAGATCGGCCGCGTCATCCGGATCCTGGCGCGCCGCGGCAAGAACAATCCCGTCCTCGTCGGCGAGCCCGGCGTCGGCAAGACGGCCATCGTGGAAGGCCTGGCGCTCCGCTTCGCCCGCGGCGACGCCCCGCCCGACCTGGCGCGGAAGCGCCTCCTGGCCCTCGACATCGCCTCTGTCGTCGCCGGCACCAAGTACCGCGGCGAGTTCGAGGAGCGCCTCAAGCGCATAATGAAGGAAATAGTTCTTTCGGGCAACGTCATCCTGTTCATCGACGAGCTCCACACCGTGATCGGCGCCGGCGGCGCCGAGGGCTCGATCGACGCCTCCAACATGCTCAAGCCCGCCCTGTCCCGCGGCGAGATCCAGTGCATCGGCGCGACCACGCTCGACGAGTACCGCAAGTACTTCGAGAAGGACGCCGCCCTGGAGCGCCGCTTCCAGGCCGTCGTGGTCCGGGAGCCGAGTCCCGCGGAGGCCCTGGAGATCCTCGCCGGCATCAAGAGCCGCTACGAGGACTACCACGGCGTCGCGTACTCCAAGGCCGCCGTCGAGGCCGCCGTCGAGCTTTCCCGGCGCTACCTGGCCGACCGCTTCCTGCCGGACAAGGCCATCGACCTCCTCGACGAGGCCGGCGCCCTCAAGAAGGTGGCGAGTCCCGCGCGCCCGCCCGAGCTCGCCGACATCGAGGAGGAGATCCGCCGCCTCACGGAGGAGAAGCTCGCCCTCGTCTCGACCCAGAACTATGAAAAGGCCGCCGAGGCCCGCGACCACGTGCGCCGCCTGAAGCTCAGGCTCGACGCGCTCAAGCTCGAGTGGGAATCCGGCGGCAGGGGAGGGCCCGCCGCCGTCGACGAGGACGACCTGCGCTTCGTCCTTTCCGAGGCGACGGGCATCCCGCTCGGCCGCCTCGCCGAGAACGAGGCCCAGCGCCTCCTTCACCTGGAGGAGGACCTCCACCGCCGCGTCGTCGGCCAGGAGGAGGCCGTCGCCGCCGTCGCCTCCTCGGTCCGCCGCTCCCGCGCCGGCGTCTCCGACGGACGCCGCCCCTTGGGATCCTTCATCTTCCTCGGGCCCACCGGCGTCGGCAAGACCCTGGTCGCCAAGTGCCTCGCGGAGCGGCTCTTCGGCTCGGAAGACGCCCTCATCCGCATCGACATGTCAGACTTCATGGAGCGGCACAACGCCGCCCGCCTCGTGGGCGCCCCGCCCGGCTACGTCGGCTACGACGAAGGCGGCATGCTCACGGAAAAAGTCCGGCGGCGACCCTACAGCGTCGTCCTGTTCGACGAGATCGAGAAGGCCCACCCGGAGGTCTTCAACATCCTCCTCCAGCTCCTCGAGGAAGGCGAGCTCCGCGACAACCTCGGCCACGCGGTCTCCTTCCGCAACACCGTCGTCATCATGACCAGCAACGCGGGCGCGCGGGAAATCTCCACCGGCGGCCTCGGCTTCAAGCCGGAGGACCGCCTCCTCTCCTATTCCGAGGTCCGCTCGGCGGCCCTGGCGGAGCTCAAGCGCCGCTTCAATCCGGAATTCGTGAATCGCGTCGACGACATCGTGGTGTTCAAGCCCCTGACCCGACCCGAGGTCCGCAACGTCCTCGACCTCCTCGTCGGCGAGCTCGGCCGGCGCCTCGCGGAAAAGGGCATCGCCATCGAGATGAGCCCCGCGGCCCGGGATTGGCTCGCCGAGAAGGGCTACGAGCCCGCCTACGGCGCCAGGCCCATGCGGCGCCTCATCCAGGCCGAGGTGGAGGACCGCCTCGCCGAGGAGATCCTGGCGGGCAGGCTCGGGCCGGGCTCGGTCGTCCGGGTGGAGATGCGGGGAGGGGCGATCCGCCTCAGGCCCGCCGCCGACCACAAGCCGGAGCTCGCGGGCAAGTCCTGAAGGCGGCCGGGCCGCCTCGGGCCCGAGGCCAGGGGCCCGCGCCTCGGGCCTGAGGCCCGGTCCTCAGCTCGCGCCGACTATCGCGTCCTTCGCCGCCTGGAGGAGCTTGGCGTCCTTGCCGCGCTGCGCCTCCTCCATGGCGCGGTTGAAATCAGCCAACGCGTCGTCTCGCTTTCCGAGCCTGAGGAGGACCTCCCCCCGGCGGAGGTAGTCCCAGCCGGAGTCCTTGCCGCCGCCCGCCGCGAGCGCCCGCGTGTAGGTCTTGGCCGCGGCGTCGTAGGCGCCGATCGGGCCGGCGTAGGCCGCCGCTATCTCGCGATAGGCGGCCACGTCGTTTTCCTTCTCCACTTCGAGGTACTTGTCGAGGTACTTCTTGGCCTTTTCCGGATACTCGAGCCCGATGTAGGCGCGTCCGATGCCGAGGAGGACCGCCGGCATGTTCTGCCGGATCTCGTTGGCCTCGAGGTAGCGGCGCCCGTCGTTGCGCTTCACGATGTACAGCTCCTGGAGCTGCCCCTCCGTGAGCTGGGGAGAACGCTTGACCTCTCCCTTGGGCTTGTCGACGGTCGCGCAGGACGCGAGGGCCAGGGAGAGCGCGAGGGCCAGGCCGGCCGCTCCCAGGGCCGCGCGGGAACGATCCAATCGGTTGCTCACGTCTTCCTCCTCTTGCAAATGGCGGACTTGCCCGGGCTTGGGCCTATTTGTCGTCGCCGTCGCCGATGAGGGCGCGCAGCTCGCGGAGCCGCGCCTCCTCCAGGGTGACGCGGAGGTTCTTCTCCTGCGTGGGGATGACGAGGCCCTTCGGACCGTCCTTGGCGCGCCGCAGGTACTTCACGAAGGTGTAATAGAGTTCCCCGCCGCCGTTCGCCCTGCCCTTTGAATAATAGACGGCCAGGTTGCCGGCGTCGAGGAGTATTTCGAGGGGAAAGGACTTGCCGGCGCGGGCCTTCACGAAGACGTAGGAGCCCGCGTAGTCGCGCGCGTGGAGCCAAAGGTCGGATCCGCGCACGTGCCGGCGCAGGAGTTCGTCGTTCTCCCTGGCCGAGCGGCCCACGAGGATGGTCCAGCCGTCGCGCTCGAGCGAGAGTCCCGGGTAGGAGCGTTTCTTGGCTTCCCGGGTCGTGCCGCCCTTCTCGAGGGCGCGGGCGATGAGGAGGGGTTCCTCGATCCGTTCGAGGCGCTCGAGCTCGGACGCGGCGGCGGCGAGGGAGGCCTTGGCCGCCTCGATCTCCGCCTCGATGTCCGCGAGGCCCGAGCCGGCCTTGCGGAAGCGCTCGTAGAAGGCCTGCGCGTTCTCGACGACGCTCAGCTTCGGGTCGACGGGGATGGAGATCTCTCCGCCGCGGTAGAAGTCGTCGCAAACCAGGAAGCGGCCGGTCAGGGGCTTGCCCGCGCCCGCCATGAGGAGGTCCCCGAGTTCCCGGAGGCGTTCGCCGTCTCTGTATTCGGCCGCCCGCGCCTCGAGCTCGGCCAGGCGGATCCCGATCGCCCGCTCCCGCTTGCGGTAGCGCTC